>JAEYTQ010000148.1 GCA_023433965.1 Pseudomonadota bacterium
CACCGCCGCCGCTGCCGGCGCCCGCACCCGGCCTGGAGGAGCGGCTCGGCACGCGCTGGGTGGTGTGGATCGGCGGCCTTGCGCTCGCGCTCGGCGGGTTCTTCATGGTGCGCTATTCGATCGAGGCCGGGCTCCTCGGCCCCGGCGTGCGCGTATTCCTCGGCGGCCTGTTCGCGGCCGTGCTGCTCGGCGCCGGCGAATGGACACGGCGCAAGGAGAGCATCTCGAGCATCGCGGCGCTGCCGATCGCCAACATTCCGGCGATCCTCACCGCAGCCGGCACGGCGGTGGCATTCGCGACCATCTACGCGGCCTACGCGCTCTACGGCTTCCTCGTGCCCGCGACGGCCTTCGTGCTGCTCGGCATCGTGGCCATGTGCACGCTGGCGGCCGCGCTGCTGCACGGTCCTGCACTCGCCGGCCTCGGCGTGGTCGGCGCCTTCGTGACGCCGGTCCTCGTTTCCAGCGACAAGCCGGACTTTTGGGCGCTCTACATCTATCTTGCGGTCGTGACGGCTGCGAGCTTTGGGCTCGCCCGTATCCGCCTGTGGCGCTGGCTTGCAGTCACGACCATCGTCTTCGCCGTGCTCTGGACCTTCCCGGGTCTCGACGCCGCCGAACTACAGGTCGCGCCGCACGCCTTCCATGTCATCGCCGGCTTCGTGCTGGCGGCGCTGCTCGTTGTCTGCGGCTTCATGTTCGGGCCCGGCATCGAGGACGGCGAGATCGAGCCGGTGTCCTCGAGCTCGCTCGGGGCCTATCTGTTCGGCGCGATGCTGATCGTGCTGTCGAGCGCGCATACCGATCTCGCGCTGATCGCGTTTGCACTTCTCGTCGGCGGCACGCTGTTCGTCGCCTGGCGCGCGCCGGCGGCCACCGGTGCGCTCGGCGCGGCCGCAGCGGCTGTCTTCATCGTGTTCGCCGAATGGGCGGTGCGCTCCAATCCCGACATGCTGGTGCTGCCGGGCGGCGCGATGTCGGGTGTCGGGCCGACCGCGACCGACAGCTCCGTGACGCTGCACCTCGTGACGGCGGCGGTCTTCGCCGCCGGCTTCGGCATTGCGGGCTTCTTCGCGCAGGGCCGCTCGAACTCCGCGATCATCCCGGTGGTGTGGTCGGCAGCCGGCGTCGCCACGCCGATCGCGATCCTGGTTGCGCTCTATGCGCGCATCGCCCATCTCGACCGTTCGATTCCCTTTGCGATCCTGGCCGTGCTGCTCGCCGCCGCCTTCGCCGCCGCGACCGAAGCTCTCACGCGCCGCGAGACCCGGCCGGGCGGCATGATCTCCACCGCACTGTTCGCAACCGGCACGCTCGGCGCGCTGGCGCTGGCGCTGACCTTTGCACTGGAGAAGGGCTGGCTCACCATCGCACTCGCGCTGATGTCGCTCGGCACCGCCTGGATCTCGTTGCAGCGGCCGATTCCGTTCCTGCGCTGGCTCGCCGCCATTTTCGCCGGCCTCGTCACCGCGCGCATCGCCTACGATCCTCGCATCGTCGGCGACGCCGTCGGCACCACGCCGATCTTTAACTGGCTGCTCTGGGGCTACGGCCTGCCAGCAGCCTCGTTCTGGGGTGCGAGCATCTTCCTCCGGCGCCGCGCCGACGACGTGCCGCTGCGCATGGTCGAGACCGCGGCCATCCTGTTCACGGCCCTGCTCGCCTTCGTGGAGATCCGGCACTTCGCGACCGGCGGCCGCATGACCGCGGCCCCCTCACTGCTCGAATTCGCGCTGCAGGTCTGCATCACGCTGGCGATGGCGATCGGGCTGGAGCGCCTGCGGCTGCGCAGCCACAGCATCGTGCACAATGTCGGCGCGGTCGTGCTGACCGCGATCGCCGGGCTCATCAGCGTGCTGGGGCTTCTGATCCTGGAGAACCCGCTGCTGTTCTCCGGGGTCAATGTCGGCGGCCTCGTGTTCAACCTGCTGCTACTGGGCTATGCGCTGCCCGCTGTACTGATGCTGCTGCTCTCCTACGCCGTGGCCGGTCATCGCCCTATCGCCTACGCCAACACGATCGCGGGCGGCGCGCTGGTGTTCGCGCTCGCTTATGTGACGCTGGAGATCCGCCGCTTCTATCACGGCCCGGTCCTGCTCTACGGACCTACCACCAGCGCCGAGCAATACACCTACTCGATCGGCTGGCTTGCCTTCGGGGTGGCGCTGCTCGGCGTCGGCATTCTCGTCAATTCGGAGCGTGCGCGGCTGGCCTCAGCCGCCGTCATCGCGCTGACGATCCTGAAGGCCTTCGCGGTCGACGTGTGGACGCTCACAGGCGTCTACCGCGCGCTGTCGTTCATGTGCCTCGGCGTCGTGCTGGTCGCGATCGGCTGGCTGTACCAGCGCATCCTGTTCCGGCGGCAGGCCACCCCGCCGCCGGCTGCGCAGACGAGCGCGTGAAGCTCAGGCCGCGCGGACCGATTCCAGGAACTGCGCGACTTCCACCTTCAGGCGGGTGCTGTCGGACGCCAGGGACTTCGCTGCCGACAGCACTTCGCCCGAGGCCGCGCCGGTCTCGATCGCGCCGCGTTGCACGTTGGTGATGTTGGACGAAACCTCCTGCGTGCCGAGCGAGGCCTGCTGAACGTTGCGCGAAATCTCCTGTGTGGCTGCGCCCTGCTCCTCGACGGCGGCGGCAATGGCGGCGGACACCTCGGAGAGGCGCTCGATGGTGCCGCCGATCTCCTGGATGGCGCTGACCGATTCTTGCGTCGCGGCCTGGATGCCCGACACCTGCGCACCGATCTCGCCGGTCGCCTTCGCAGTCTGCTCGGCGAGCGCCTTGACCTCTGAGGCGACGACGGCAAAGCCGCGGCCGGCCTCGCCTGCACGCGCCGCCTCGATAGTCGCGTTGAGCGCGAGGAGGTTGGTCTGGCCCGCGATGGTGTTGATCAGCTCGACGACGTCGCCGATGCGGGACGCAGCCTGCGAGAGCGCGTTGACGCGCTCGTTGGTCCGCGCCGCCTGCTCGACGGCCTCCGCCGCCATCCGCGCCGAATCCTGCACACGGCGGCTGATCTCTGTGATGGAGGAGGACAGCTCCTCGGAGGCGGACGCCACCGCTTGGACGTTGGTGGAGGCTTCCTCCGACGCAGCCGCAACGACCGTTGCCAGCTCCTTGCCGCGCTGCGCCGTGCCGCTCAGCGTGGCCGCGGAGGCCTCGAGCTCGGTCGAGGCCGACGACACGGTCTCGACGACCTCGCCGATCATGGTCTCGAAATTGCGGGTGATGGCATCGACGCGGCGACCGCGCTCGATCTTGGCTTCAGCGTCGCGCGCCGCCGCCGCGTCGGCAGCCTTCTTGGCGATCAGCGCCTCCTTGAAGATCTGGAGCGCGTCCGCCATCGCGCCAATCTCGGTCTTCTCGCCGCGATGCGGCACCTCGGCCGAGAGGTCGCCCTCGCCGAGCGACTGCATCGGGCGGATGATCGAGGCGATGCCGCGCGAGACGTCGCGCACGAGATAATAGGCGGCTGCGATCGCGATCACGACGGAGGCCACGATGAACCCGACCAGCACACGGAAGATCGTAGCG
>JAEYTQ010000160.1 GCA_023433965.1 Pseudomonadota bacterium
AGCAGCGCTTCCTGGAACACCACGCCGATGTTCCGCCGCAGCGAGGTCAGCGTCACGCCACGCAGGTCCATGCCGTCGATCTTGATGATCCCGGATTGCGGATCGAAGGCGCGGTGCAACAGCGCAATCGCGGTCGACTTGCCGGCGCCGGTCGGACCGACCAGCGCAATGGTTTGGCCGGGCAGCGCGGTGAAGGTGAGGTCCTCGATCGCCGGCCGCTTGCCGTCGTAGGAGAAGGTGACGTCGTTGAATTCGACCAGGCCCGACAGCCGGCCGGCATCGATGGCGTCGGGCCGGTCGTGCACCGCTGGCACGGCGTCCAGCACGTTGAAGAACTCGCGCAGGCGCGGGGCTTCCATGAAGACGTTGTTGATGAAGCTCACGACCTGCTCGAGCTTCTGGATCAACATCGTCGCGAAGCTGACGAACATCACGATCTCGCCGACAGATGTCAGCCCCTGGTCGTGCAGCGCGATGCCGAAGGTGAAGATCGCCAGCACCGTGATGGTGGTGGAGGCGCGCGTGATCACCGTCACCAGCGCCCACCAGGACAGCACCGGCATTTGCGCGGCGAGCAGATCGTCGGCGACGGAGCGCAGCCCTTTGACCTCGGATTCGATGCGCACGAAGCTCTGCACCAGCGCGACGTTGCCGAGCGCGTCCGAAGCGCGCGCGGAGAGCTCGCTGTAATGCTCCTCGACCTCCATCTGCATCCCGAAGGTCTTGCGCACCACGAAGGTCGTCAGCGCGGTGAAGACGATGCAGAGCACGAATAGCAGGATCGCGAGCCGCCAATTCAGGTAGAGCGACAGCGGCAGCAACACCACGACGGACAGGATCGCGGCAAAGTGCTCGCGGAAGAAGCCGAGCCACAACCGCCACAGCGCGTCGGTGCCGTTGAGCATCACCTTCATTAGCCGGCCCGAATGGGTGCCGGAGTGGAAGGTCAGCGGCAGCTGCAGGATGTGCTCGAAATAGTCGGTCAGCACCGCCTGGCGCTGGCGGTGCGAGAGCCGGTCGGCCTGCAAAGCGACGAGCGCGCTGCACGCGATGGTGAAAAGCCCGAACGCGACCCAGGCGGCCAGGAACGGCCAGGCCGAGTTGGAGCCGGCCACCGTCTTGCCCGAGAGCACGTCGACGATCCGTCCGAACAGCACGGGCTCGGCGAATTGCGAACCTGCGAGCAGCAGATTGGTGACCGCGAGCAGCCAGCCCAGCCGCGCCTCCTTGCCGAGCAGCTCGATGACGCGGGTGTAGAGACGGACAATGGACATGCGGATGAGGACTCGGGGAACAGCGGAGCCCGTAGTCTAGGCGGGGATCGCGGCCGGATACAGCGGAAGCTTTCGGTTTTGCTCAGTTGATCAGCCGCTCCGCGAGCGGCGGTAGGAATTGCTCGTCGAAGATATCGCGCGCCGCCGGTCGTTTGCGGAATTTGAAGTCCTGCGCGATCTGGCCGATCGAGCGCTCTAATCTCGCAGGGTCGATGCCGCCGAGACCATTGCGCCCGACTTCGTCGGTAAGGACGTTGTCGGCGAGAACGGTGCGCAGGCGGTCCAGTTCGAGGTTGCGGTCGCCGTCCTCGATGCGGCTCGCGGCCTCTTCCGCCGCGCGCGCCGGCTCCCTGACGGCGGCGTTGATGCCGCCGATCAGAGCGCGGAGGAAGCCCTTGACCGCATCCGGCTTGGCTGCGGCGAAGGCGGGATTGGCCACCACGGCAAAGCCGTAGGCCTCGCAGCCGTAGTCCGCAAAGCGCATCACGACGAGATCGGCGCCGGGCACGCCGCGATCGCGCAGGTTCACCGCCGAGAGATAGCTGAAGCCGGAGACGGCATCGACCTGTCCCGCGGACAGGATCGGCTCGCGTACCGCCGCACCGATCTTGTGGAATTTGACGCGCGACGGCTTGATGCCGTTCTGCTGCGCCAGCGCCGGCCATAGCCGTATCGACAGATCACCATCGGCGACGCCGACGGTCTTGCCGTCGAGATCAGGCAGAAGGTGAATGCCGCGGCTCCTGCGGGCGACGATCGCGTAAGGCGCGCGGTTGAAGAGCACGAACACCGCCTTGACCGGCGCGGCGTCGTCCTTGTCGCGAAAGCGGATCAGCTCGTTGATGTCGACCAGCGCAAGCTCGCTCTCGCCCTTGGCGACCCGTGCGAGCGCTTCCGGCGATCCGGGCGCGGTGGTGAAGGATACGTTGAGACGCTCGGCGCCGAACCGGCCGTCTTTTGCGGCAAGGAGAAACGGAGCCACGCTCGCATCGATGGGGCGGTCGAAGGTGAAGTGGATCGCCGGGGCTGTGGCGACGCTCTCGGCCGCATTGGCCTCGCGCGCTGTCGATGCGGCGAGCGAGATTGCGAGGGCCAGCAGGCCGTGAAGGGCGATCCTCGTGAATCCTGACATCAACAGCGCCGGGTCCGCATTGTTATGATTTCGTGACGCTGGCAGCGCCGGCCCGCAATCAGCGTGCGCGCGCCAACATGAACGGCGGATGAGCGGCGTTGCGGCATCGTTACGCAACCCCGTTCAGCTTGTGTTGGGTTTGGGGAACCCAACTTAGGTCATGCGGGTTTGAGAGGCATGAGCCTGTCCGCAGGCGTCCATTCCAGGTCCCAAAGGAGGGCCCAAGACATGTTCGAGCGATTCTCCAAGTTTGCGGGCCGAAAGGCCGTTCTTGCCACCGCGGCGGCGCTTGCGCTGACCGCAATCGCCCCGACCGCTTCATATGCCGGCGGCCGCCACAGGCATGGCGGGGGCGGCGCGGCGGCTGCCGCGGCGTTCGCTGCCATCGGCACCGGTCTTGCCATTGCCGCAACCCGTGACGCCTACGCCTATGATTACGGTCCGGGCTATGGCTACGGCGGGCCCGTCTATTACAGCCGTCCTGCCTACGGGCCCTATTACGGTCCGGGCCCGAACTACCAGTACCAGCGCTATGGCGGCACCGCTCCGTCCGAGTACTGCGGCCAGGGCTACTATCAGAACTGCTATTAGCCTCGGCATTCATGGGTTCACCATGACGGGCCGTCGCGCTTGCCGCGCCGGCCCGTTTTCTGCTTCTATTATTGGCGTGCGTTAACACGCGCGCCATTTGTTTAGAGTAGTTTCGAGTACATGAGTGATTCGCTTGAGCGGCTTTACCTGGCTGTGCTCGCGGCCAGAGATCTTGATCCGGCAACATCGCGCACGGCCCGGCTGTTTCAGCGCGGCCCTTCCAAAATGGCGAAGAAACTGGCCGAAGAGGCCATTGAAGTCGTCATCGACGCGGTCAACGGCGACAGCGAGGCCGTGATCCGGGAAAGCGCCGACCTGCTCTACAATCTCACCGTGCTGTGGGCTTCCGCCGGAGTTCGGCCCGAGGACGTCTGGCGTGAGATGACCCGGCGTGAAGACATGCTGGGCATTGCCGAGAAGCTGCCGAAATCGCCGATGAAATTGCCCAAAGCCGCTTCATCGCGCGTTGCGGCCAGGCGGCCAATTGTCGCGCTCGATGGCCGCGCGGCGCGCAAGCGCCACTAGAATCCTCATGTTTCGCCTCAATCTCGGCATGGACAAATCCGTCCCGTGGTGCTTCATCGCGGCGCCATGCTGAAACGAATGTACGACTGGTGCATCGACGCCGCCCACAAGCCCTATGCGCTCTGGATCATGGGGATCGTGTCTTTCGCCGAAAGCTCCTTCTTTCCGGTCCCGCCGGATGTGATGCTGATTCCGATGTCGCTGGCGCGGCCGCAGCGCGCTTGGCTCTATGCCGCGGTCTGCACCGTGACCTCCGTCCTCGGCGGCGTGGTGGGCTATTTGATCGGTGCGCTGCTGTTCGATTCGGTCGGCCACTGGCTGATCCAGGTCTACGGCCTCGGCGACAAGGTCGACGCCTTCCGTGCCTCCTATGCCGAATGGGGCGCGGTGATCATCCTGCTCAAGGGGCTGACGCCGATCCCCTACAAGCTCGTCACCATCACCTCGGGCTTTGCCGGCTACAACATCATCCTGTTCATCCTGTGCTCGATCGTCGCGCGCGGCGGACGCTTCTTCGTCGTGGCGATCCTGCTCAACCGCTATGGCGACTGGATCCGGGTCCGGATCGAGCGGCATCTCGGATTGTGGGTGACCCTCGGCGCCATCGTGCTGGTGCTCGGCTTCGTCGTGGCGGTCAAGCTGATCTAGATCGCCGCGCTTTGCCGCCGGGTCCGGTTCGGCTACGGTTGGGGTCATGACGGATCGATCCGGCCATCCGGTCCTGCGACCGGGAACGCTGATTCTCGCGGTGCTTTCGCTCCTGCTCGGTGCCGGCGGGGCGGGATGGACGCAATCTGCGCCGCCCTCGCTCGGCCTCCGGGAGCAGGGGACGCAGACCGCGCCGCCGCCTTCGACACCCGCGCCATCCGCCCCGACCGGGCGCGAGGAGAATCCCGGACTGATCAACGAAATGGGCAAGCTGTTCGACAAGCTGCCCTCGATCCTGCCGCCAATCAAAAGCCCCGGCGAAACCATGGATGACCTGTCGCGGCTGGCCAAGCCCTCGACCATGGTCTCGGGGCGCGCGGCCTGTCCGGTCTCGTCGAACGGCGCGCCCGACTGCAAGCAGGCGGCCGACCAGCTCTGCCAGAGCAAGGGCTACAGGGAGGGCAAGAGCCTGAACGCCGACTCCTCCGAAAAATGCTCGCCCAAGGTCCTGATCCCCGGCAGGCAGCGTAAACCAGACGACTGCCGCACCGATACTTTCGTGACCAGTGCACTGTGCCAGAACTGACGTGATGGTCTCGCGCGCAAGCAACAAGGAGCGCCCATGAGCCGGACGGAGCAGGACTTCCTCGGTCAGCGTGAGATCGCCGACGACATCTATTACGGCGTCCAGACCATCCGGGGTAAGGAGAACTTCCACATCACCGGCATTCCGATGAACCAGGAGCCTTACTTCGTGAAGGCGCTTGGCTACGTCAAGAAGGCCGCCGCCATGGCCAATCGCGATCTCGGCGCGATCGACGCCAGGGTCGCGGATGCCATCATCCTCGGCTGCGACCGCGTCATCGCCGGCGACATGATGGATCAGTTCGTCACCGACTTCATCCAGGGCGGTGCCGGCACCTCCACCAACATGAACGCCAACGAGGTGATCGCCAATCTCGCGCTGGAATCGCTCGGCTTCGGCAAAGGCGACTACCAGCACGTCAGCCCCAACGATCATGTCAATTACGGCCAGTCGACCAACGACACCTATCCGACCGCCTTTCGCCTGGCGCTGATCCTGCGGCTCGAGAGCTACATGACCGCGCTGCGCCAGCTCCAGGAGGCCTTCTTCACCAAGGGCCGGGAGTTCGACCGGGTGCTGAAGATGGGCCGCACGCATCTCCAGGATGCCGTGCCGATGTCGCTCGGGGCGGAATTCCGCGGCTGGGGCACCACGATCGGCGAGGAGGTCGAGCGCATCTCGGAAGCGCGCGCGCTGCTGCGCGAGATCAATCTCGGCGCCACCGCGATCGGCACCTCCGTCACCGCGGCCGCCGGCTATCCAAAGCTCGCGGTCCGGCATCTGAGCGCGCTGACCGGCGTCGACTTCGTCCTCGCCGGCGATCTGGTCGAGGCGACCTCGGACACCGGCGCCTATGTGCAGCTCTCGGGCGTGCTCAAGCGCACCGCCAGCAAGCTGACGAAGATCTGCAACGACATCCGCCTGCTCGCTTCGGGCCCGCGCGCCGGCTTCAACGAGATCAACCTGCCGCAGCTGCAGCCGGGCTCCTCGATCATGCCCGGCAAGGTCAATCCCGTGATCCCCGAAGTGGTCAACCAGACCAGCTTCCTGGTCATCGGGCTCGACACCACCGTGACATTGGCGGCCTCCGCCGGCCAGCTCCAGCTCAACGTGATGGAGCCGGTGATCTCGTTCGCGCTGTTCTTCTCGATCCGCACAATGGAGCGCGCGGTCAACAGCCTGCGCGAGAACTGCGTCGTCGGCATCACCGCCAACGAGGAGCACACCCGCAACATGGTGCTGAACTCGCTCGGCATCGTCACGGTGCTGAAGCCGCTGCTCGGCTACAAGCAGTGCACCGAGATCGCGCGCGAGGGATACACGAGCGGCAAGTCGCTGCACCAGATCGTGGTGGTCGAGCGG
>JAEYTQ010000168.1 GCA_023433965.1 Pseudomonadota bacterium
ACCGGCTTGGAGCCGCGATAGAGCGTGCCGTTGGCGGCGAACTTCATCAGCTCGCGCGCGATCTGGGCTTCGGCCGGGAAGCTCATGGTGGCATAGGGATGATCCCAGTCGCCGATGACGCCGAGGCGCTTGAACTCCTCGCGCTGCACGCCGAGCCAGTGCGTGGCATAGGCGCGGCACTCCCGGCGGAAATCAATCATCGCAGCAGAGTCGCGGAAGTCGGGCTTCTGCTTGCCCTTCTTGCGATAATGCTCCTCCTCGACCTTCCACTCGATCGGCAGGCCGTGGCAGTCCCAGCCCGGCACGTAGTTGGAATCGAAGCCGAGCATCTGCTGGCTCTTGGTGACGAGATCCTTGAGGATCTTGTTCAGCGCCGTGCCGATATGGATGTTGCCGTTGGCGTAGGGCGGGCCATCGTGCAGCACGAACTTGGCGCGGCCCTTCGCACTCTGGCGCAGCTTTTCGTAGAGGCCGATCTCGTACCAGCGCTTGAGGATCTCCGGCTCGCGCTGGGGCAGGCCGGCGCGCATCGGGAATTCCGTCTGCGGCAGGAACAGGGTCTTTGAATAATCCTTGGCTTCGGACTTCGGCGATTTTTGCGGCTTTTCGGACATGAGGCTGACTGGCTCGGAAGGGGCGCGGGAACGGATGGCGATGGGCAATCGCGGGTGAAACGACGAAATCCCGGTCTTGCGCCGAGCCCTTGGGCTCAGGCGGAAGCCGGGCCGCTAATCCCTATGATGCGCCGCGCAAACATGGGCTCTCCATAGCAGGGGGCCGAGAGAAGCGCAAAAGGGAAGCGCAAAGGTTCGGGTTGGCCCGTGCCGGGCTCAATCGATCACGCCCAGCCGCGGAAATGCGTCCGGGGCGGCGGCCAGGATGGCGCGGGCGCGGGCGGAATCGTCGTCCATCTGGCGGATCAGGGCCTTGAGATCATCGAATTTCAGCTCCTCGCGGATGAAGCCGATGAAGGCGCAGTCGAGCACCTGCCCGTAAAGGTCGCCCTTGAAGTCGAACAGGAAGATTTCCAGGAGCGGGGCGCCGTTGTCGAAGGTCGGGCGGCGGCCGAAGCTGGCCACCCCGTCCAGACGCTCGGTCCCCCGGCCGACCCGCACTGCATAGATGCCGTGCTTCAGTCCGCAATTGGCGTCGAGGCGAATGTTGGCGGTGGGATAGCCGAGGTCGCGGCCGCGTTTCTCGCCATGGATCACCTCGCCGGTGATGAACCAGGGCGCGCCCAGCATGGTGGTGGCCTCGTCGAGCTGGCCCTCGGCGAGGGCGACCCGGATCGCGCTGGAGGACACCGGCCGTTCGTCGATATCGACATGCGGTTGCACGTCGACCTCGATGCCGAGCCGGGGCGCCTCGTTGACGAGAAGGCTTGGCGAACCGACCCGCCCTTTGCCGAAATGGAAGTCGTAGCCGACGGCGATGCCGCTCACGCCAAGGCGTCCGATCAGGTCATGGTGAATAAAATCTTGCGCGCTGGTTCCGGCCCGCGCCTTGTCGAAGGTCATCACCACGGCTCCGGCCAGCCCGGTGCCGGCCAGAAGGCGCAGCTTGGCCGGCTCATCCGTGAGGCGGAATTGCGGGGTGTTGGGGCTGAAAAACCGCCGCGGATGCGGCTCGAAGGTCAAGGCTAGGGCAGGGCGGCCATGCGCCCTGCCCATCTCCAGGGCAGCCGCGATCACGGCGCGGTGGCCGAGGTGAACGCCGTCGAAATTGCCCATGGCGACCACGGCGCCCCTCGGAATTGCGGAATCCGGCGTGGTGTCGCGGATAACGGTAAAAGGCGGAGCCATCAGGAGAATTCTCGAACCGGGGCAGGACCGGCCCGGACCGTGGCGCGACCGGCCTTGCGAAGTCAAGCGGGCCGAGCGCAGCCGTTGAACATGATTTCAATCCTTCGGAGGGGTCCGCAGTTAACGCGCTGTTTAAGGCCTTGATGCTAGTGCTTGAGGCCTGGAACTGCCGGGCACCGGGCTTGGCGGATCCGATCCTAATAGTCCTGGGTTTGCGTTGGGGGAGTCGAGATGGCGGTTGATTTGTCGATGCCGGTTCTGGTGGTGGATGACTACAGCACCATGATCCGTATCATCCGGAATCTGCTGAAGCAGCTTGGCTTCGAGAATATCGATGATGCCAGCGACGGTTCGGCAGCGCTGAACAAGATGCGCGGCAAGAAGTACGGGCTCGTGATTTCCGACTGGAACATGGAGCCGATGACGGGTTACGACCTGCTGCGCGAAGTGCGCGCGGATCCGAACCTCGCAACCACGCCTTTCATCATGATCACGGCGGAATCCAAAACCGAGAACGTGATCGCGGCCAAGAAGGCTGGCGTGAACAATTACATCGTCAAGCCGTTCAATGCGGCGACGCTGAAGACCAAGATCGAAGCGGTCTTCCCGGACATGGCGAGCGCGTAAAGGTCGCTTGGTGTCCCGGACAGGGCGCGGCACGTCAGCGACGCGACGCCGAGCCGGGACCCAGTCCGTCCACGACATCGTTTGCGGCTTCTGGGCCCCGGCTCTGCAGCTCTTCGAGCTGCGTCCGGGGCACGATATTTCTACCACTTCAATTCGCGCATCAAGGCCTTCGGCGGGTGGCCGAACAATTCCATCACCGAATTCGGGTCGAGCTGATCGAGGCCTTCGAACTCCTCGGCATGAATCCCGCGGGTGACGAACAGGCAGTCGATGCCGAATTCGCGCGCGCCGGTTAAGTCGGTGCGGACGGAATCGCCGATTGCCAGCACCTTCTTGCGGTCGATCTGGTAACCTTGGCGTTCTCCGGCGAGCGCCATGGCGCGCTGGTAGATCGGCCGGTGCGGCTTGCCGTAGAAGATCACCTCGCCGCCAAGTTCGCGGTAGAGCTCCGCGATCGCGCCGGCGCAATAGATCAGCCGGTCGCCGCGCTCCACCACGATGTCTGGATTGGCGCAGACCAGCGTCAGCTTGCGCTCGCGTGCCTTGAGCATCATGCCGCGATAGTCTTCGGCCGTCTCTGTCTCGTCGTCGTAGAGGCCCGTGCAGACGATGTAATCGGCCTCCTCCAGCGGCGCGGTCACCGCATCGAGGCCGCGGTAGATCGAGTTGTCGCGCTCGGGGCCGAGCCAGAACATCTTGCGGCCGGGATGCTCGGCGACATAGAGCCGGGTCAGGTCGCCGGAAGATACGATGGCGTCATAGGTTTCATCGGGAACGCCGAGCTTGCGCAATTGCCGCTGCACGGAGTCGGCCGGGCGCGGCGCGTTGGTGATCAGGATCACCGTACCGCCGCGGCTGCGATAGGTGTGCAGCGCCTCGCAGGCTTCGGGGAAGGATTCCAGCCCATTGTGGACCACGCCCCAGATGTCGCTGAGCACCACGTCCACGCCGCCCACGAGCTCGCGCAGGCCTTCGGCGAAATGCAGCGCGGTCATGACGTGCGCGGCCGGTCAGATCCGGCGCGCGAGCGCCGCGTTCCCGGTGATACGCTGTGGCTGAGGCGCAGAAGACGTCGCGCCTGGGCTTTGTGTCGCGGAGCCATGAGGTCCCTGAATCTCTTTCGCCTGGTTCGGCGGGGCCCCGGCGGTAGCAGATGCCCCCTCGGGCCGCAATGGCCGGGGCGGTGCGAACAGGAACCCCTGTCCGAACCGCACGTCGTAATCGAGCAGGTCGACCACCGCGCGCTCGCCTTCGATGCGTTCGGCGATCAGGTCGATGCCGAAGCGGCCGAGCAGGTCGGAGAGGTCGGATGGGTGGATGTCCGAGGCAGAAGCCTGCTTGGGATCGAGCAGCAAACTGGCCGGCACCTTGATGAAGCGTACGCCGCGGTCGGCGAGCTCGCGCGGCTCGATGCGCAGGTCGGTGACATGGTCGATCGAGAAGCGGAAGCCGCGCTGGGCCAGTGCGGCGAGATTTTCCGTCTCGGCCGGTCCGAGATTGCGGAAGGTCGACTGCTTGAACTCCAGCACCAGCGAAGGCGCCAGCGCGCGGTTGGCCTCAAGGAAGTCGAGGCATTGCGCGAAGGTGGTGGAATTGCCGAGCGTCGAGGCCGCGACATTGCAGAACACGCCGACGTCCTTGTTGCGCACCATCAGGCGCCGCAGCACCTGCACGCAGCGCAGCATCACCATGTTGTCGATGCGTCCGATCAGCCCGGAGGCTTCCGCGATGCTGATGAACTCCTCGGCGGCAACCAACTGGTCGCGCTCGTCGCGCAGGCGCGTCACCGCCTCGTAGAACCGTACCTTGCGCTGCGGCAGCGTCACCACCGGCTGCAGGAAGATGTCGACACGGCTCTCGTCGATTGCATTGCGCAGCGCCGCCAGCAGTTGGGTCTGGTTGCGCCCGTTGGCCGTCTGAACCGGGCTGGCGGTTTGGGCCTGAGCGGGCGGCGCCGGCCGTTGGGGAGGCGCGGGAAGCGCAGGAGGGGCGACCGGCTTTTCCTCGAGCGGGGCAGCCAGGTCGATCGACGTCTCCGGCTCCGGCTTCATGACCGGTGCGGGAACGGGCGCCGGCATGTGGCCGGCCAGCAGATCCTCATGGGCGGACACGGTGGTGGCGAGCTGCCTGACCAATCCCCCGAGTTCGTTGATCTCGCCGATGACCGACTGGATGCGGTCGGAATTGGCCGAATTGGACGAGGCGATGCGTCCCTCGATCGCAGCCAACCGGCGGCCGAACTCGGCCACCTGGCGGGCGAGGTCGGCGGTGCCGCGCGAGAGGTCGGTGATCTGGCCGCCGACATCGCTGCGGTCGCGCAGCCGCATCGAGACCGCGTTGTAGAGGATCAGGAAGGTCAGCGCGGTCAGCGCCACGATCGCCGATTCCGTTCCGCTGATGCCAGCGACCGAATAGAGCGCGAGCCCGAGCGAGGCCGCGACCAGGACCATGCAGATGGCGATGAAGATCGTCGAAATGCGAATCATGCCGCGCGTTATGCCTCAAGAGCCGACTGCCTCACCCGGGAAAACACGGGTCACGCGCAAAATCCGTCACGCCTCATGCTCCCCAAGCATGCTCGACCCTAGCATCATTGTTGATTCGAGGGGATAGTGGCTGTCGCTCGGCCCGCGCCCGATACGCCGGCGAATGCTTCGAGGTGGCGGTTGAGGTCAGGGCCGGCTTGGCCGGCATCTCCGCGTCCCGCGCGGAAATCAAGACGCTCTCAGCGTAAAATAACGCCGCTCTCAAGGTCAGCGGGCCGCATGCACATTATCGTTCCGGCGTTTTCAACCGCAGGAGATTGCCATGTCGACATCCGCCGCCCTCAAGCCAGCCCCCGCCCAACCCGACCTTGCCGCCGTCAAGCAGCGCCAGCACGGCGCCTGGTCGTCCGGCGACTATGCCGTGGTCGGCACCACCTTGCAGATCGTCGGGGAGCAGCTCTGTGAGGCCATCGACCTGCGCGCCGGCAGCAAGGTGCTCGAGGGCGCCGCCGGCAACGGCAATGCGACGCTGGCGGCGGCGCGGCGATGGTGCGACGTCACCTCCACCGACTACGTGCCGGCGCTGCTCGAGCGCGGGCGCGAGCGCGCGGCGGCCGAACGTCTCGCGGTCGACTTCCGCGAGGCGGATGCCGAGGCGCTGCCGTTTGCAGACGCCAGCTACGACGCCGTGCTTTCGACCTTCGGCGTGATGTTCACGCCGGACCAGGACCAGGCGGCCTCCGAGCTCGCGCGGGTCTGCAAGTCGGGCGGCAAGATCGGCCTCGCCAGCTGGACGCCGCAGGGCTTCATCGGCCAGCTGTTCAAGACCATCGGCAAGCATTTGCCCCCGCCGGCGGGGGTGAAATCACCGGCGCTGTGGGGCACTCCGGCACGGCTGAAAGAGATGTTCGGCGGCGTCGCCGCGGACATCGCGGCCGAGCCGCGCATGTTCGTGTTCCGCTATCGCTCGCCGGGCCACTGGCTCGAAATCTTCAAGACCTTCTACGGACCCACGCTGAAGGCGTTTGCCGCGCTCGACGAGAGCGGCCAGGCCGCGCTGCGGCGCGATCTCCTGGCGCTGCTCGGGGAATTCAACCATGCCGACGACGGCACGATCGTGGTGCACAGCGAATATCTGGAAGCCGTGATCACCAAGCGCTGACGGCGCCGGAGCTGCGGTCAGGCCGGCCTCCTGCCTGACCGCCACCGATCAGAAGGGCGCGGTGGCGCCGACCGTATCGGCCGAGACGGCTTCGCGGATGCCGAGCGGCTTCGGCCGCCCGGTGGTGGTATCACGCAGCGTCTGCCGCTCGATCTCCGAGTTCAGCTCGGCTCCGAAC
>JAEYTQ010000196.1 GCA_023433965.1 Pseudomonadota bacterium
GGCTTCATCGCACCCCCCGCGATGAAGCTGATCTATTGCCGGAGCGCCGCCGAATACGCCGAATGCGCCGGCCGTATCGGCCGGCTGCTGCTGCGGCTTGGCAAGATCGCGGTGGCGGTGGACACCAACGGTCCGATTCCGGGCCTCGTCGGCATCTACACCGAGCGGCGCGGACGCAAATATTTCAAGGGACCGCATGAGCCACGGCTCGGCGACCTCACGGATACGGAGCTCGTTTTGTACGGGCCTTAGGGCAACGCCGGGTCCGTAGCCCGGATGAGCGTAGCGACATGCGGGAACGTCCATCCCGGATATCGCTGCGCTCATCCGGGCTTCTGTAACGGGCCTTGGTTAGTCAATCCCTTTTGCGTCATCCGCTCGCCGGGAACCTGCTTCTGTACGGGATCGGCACTGTGACCGTCGCCTGATGGGGTTCTAAAGAGGAGCAGATCGACCAATCTACGGAAGCGTGATCGCATCAACGGATGCGTCGACAACCCGGATGACGGCCTGATCTGATCCATCGTCCCGGCGAAGGGACTTCGCTTCGGGAAGGCTGGTGTCGTGCCCGCCCGAGAACCTGTACGCTCCTGTTTTAAGCCGCCATGGCGGTCGCCTTGAACGGCACGTTGTCCTTGAGCATGCGCAGCATGATCACGGCGAGCTTGCGCGCGAGCGCCACCTTGGCCTTGCTCATGCCGGCGCGCTTGGCGATCCGCATGGCCCAGCTCTTGAGCTGTGCGCAGCCCCTGATCGGCTTGGTTAGGATGATGTGGGCGGCCTCATAAAGCGCCTCACGCACGGAAGCATCGCCGTTTTTGCTGATGCGGCCGGAGTAGTCGGTCTCGCCTGACTGGTACTTCTTCGGCGTCAACCCGAACAGCGGTCCCGCCCGCTTCGACGAGGTAAAGCGGGCTGGGTCATCGATGGCGCTGGCATAGGTCAGCGAGATGATCGGCCCCACGGCCGGCGTCGACATCAGCAGCCTGGCTTTGGCGTCCAGAAGTGACATCGCCCGCACCCGCTTCTCAAAACCGTTGAACTCGCGCAGCAGTACCGCGTGAACCGCCAGCGTCGCCGCGGCGATCGTCTCGAGGGCTGGATGGCCGGCCACCAGCTCGCCGATCCGTGCTGCAAAGCTACGCTTCGTCGTCTTGCCGACCTTCAAACCGAAGCCACGCAAGATCCCGCGCAGGCTGTTCTCGAAGTCCTGAAGCTTGGCCTGAATCAGCTTGCGCGCCGTCAGCATTGCGCGGGTCTCCTGGGCACTCATCGACTTGCAATGCACTGGCCGGAACCAGCCGAGCCGCATCAATTGCGCGATGTTGCGGGCGTCATTGCGGTCCGATTTCACCGGCATCGCCTTGAAGGCATCGCTTGCGTGCCGCGTCTCCAGAAGCTCGACGGCGAGGCCGGCCTTCTTCATCGCCGCATAAAGCCATTGCGACAGCGGTCCGGCCTCCAATCCGATCCTGGCGAGTTCGAACCCGAGCGATCGGAGCCAGCCGATCAGCGCCTCCGCTTCGCTGGCCACCTTGGCCTCCCGAACGATCTTGCCGTTCGCATCCACGACGCACACGCTGGAGCATTCCAATGACACGTCGATTCCGGCATAGTGGTCCATGGTCGTCTCTCCTCGATGCTTGGAGCGAGGCTTAGGCCCCGACTCCGCTACACCATCAATGTGAGGGACGACCGCTTGCCTTCCAATCCAGCCGCGCGACGCGCGCATCCAACAGCGCCGTAGCTAGCGCGGATGGATCGGAAGGCCACCCCGGGGCCCGTTACCCCATCTACGAGGTGAGGCTCGGTTACGTGGACAGACGCGGCACGGCGTCGAACCTCGCCACCACGATGTCCCGCTTGGTCTCGTCCACCCGCACGGTCATGTCGAAGCGGCCGTCGTGCAGCTCTTTCGACAGCACCTCGGCATTGCGGTGCAGCCAGCTGATGCCGGCGCCGTCGGCGGCGTCGATGGAGAGGTCGAGCGTGGTGCGCTTGGCGGCGAGGCGCTCCTCGATCGCGGCGAGCAATGCATCGACGCCTTCGCCCGTAACGGCCGAGACCAGCATGGCCGGATGGTCCGCGGGCCGGCGCGCGGCAATGTTCAGAAGCTCTTCGCGCTGCTCGGGATCGTAACGGTCGATCTTGTTCCAGACCTCGATGATGCGGCCGGAATCGTCGGGGTTGATGCCGAGCTGACGCAGCACCGCGTCGACGTCGCTCTGCTGCGCTTCGGCATCCTCATGCGAGATGTCGCGGACGTGCAGGATGACGTCGGCCTCCAGCACCTCCTCCAGCGTGGCGCGGAAGGCGGCGACGAGTTGCGTGGGCAGGTTGGAGATGAAGCCGACGGTGTCCGACAGCATCGCCTTGCCGCCATGCGGCAGGTTGAGGGCGCGCAAGGTCGGATCAAGTGTCGCGAAAAGCATATCCGCCGCTTGCACGTCTGCGCGGGTCAGGCGGTTGAACAGCGTCGACTTGCCGGCATTGGTATAACCGACCAGCGCCACGACCCTGTACGGCACGCGCTGCCGTCCCGCACGGTGCAGCCGCCGCGTCGCCTGCACCTTCTTCAGCTCGCTCTCCAGCTTGGTGATGCGCTCCTGGATCAGGCGGCGGTCGGCCTCGATCTGCGTCTCGCCCGGGCCGCCCATGAAGCCGAAACCGCCGCGCTGGCGCTCCAGATGGGTCCATGATCGCACCAGGCGGGAGCGCTGGTAGTTGAGATGCGCGAGCTCGACCTGGAGCGCGCCCTCCTTGGTCTTGGCGCGTCGCCCGAAGATTTCCAGGATGAGCCCGGTGCGATCGAGCACCTTGGCGTGCAGCTCCTTCTCGAGATTGCGCTGCTGGATCGGCGCCAGTGCGCAATCCATCACCACGAGCTCCACATCGAGGCTCTTGGCCAGCGCGGCGATCTCCTCGACCTTGCCCTTGCCGATATAGGTCCCCGGCCTGATCTGGCTGATCGGCGCGATAATGGCATCGGCAATGACGAGATCGATCGCGCGGGCGAGGCCCGCGGCTTCGTCGAGCCGGGCCTCGGCGTCACGTTGAACATGGCTTTCCGATTGCGCGTCGGCACGGCCAGCGCGCACTCGCAAATAGGGGCCGACGACAAGCACCCGCCCCGTCTGCTGAGCCCCTGCCGACCGCGGACGGTCGGCATCCCCGTCGAAATTGCGGGGTTCCAATCAGATCACTCTCAAGCCGGCTGGTCCTCGCCGCCTTCGAACAGCTGGA
>JAEYTQ010000218.1 GCA_023433965.1 Pseudomonadota bacterium
GCGCCTCAGGCCTTCGACTGCAGTGCAGCGACCAGCCGCGGCACGAACTTGTTCACCCAGAACATCTTTTTGCTGCCCTTGACGACCACCACGTCGCCGTGGCGCAGCAAGGCGGCGATTCCCTCGGGATCGAGCGTGGCCGGATCATCGTGCCAGCCAAGCCCTCGCTCCGCCGGCACGAGATCATATAAATGTCGCATCAGCGGACCGACGCAGAAAATGCCGTCGATGCCAGGCAGGTCCTTCGCAAGCTTCTCGTGATAGGCGGACGCATCGGCGCCCAATTCCAGCATGTCGCCGAGAATGGCGATGCGCCGGCCTGATTTCACCGGCCGCGCCTTCAGGCTGCCGAGTGCGGCCACCATGCTGGCCGGATTGCCGTTGAAACTGTCGTCGATCACGGTGACGCCACCGGCCGCCTGCTCGACGCCGCGGCCGGTCATGATGCCGACGCGGTCGAGCTTGATCGCGAGCGTCGCGACGTCGAGATGCGCGGCATGAACGGCGGCGAGCGCGGCCAGCGCGTTCTGCACCCGGTGCGGCGCCCCCGGGGTCAGGCTGAAGGCGATCTCCTTCTTGCCGATCGCGGCAACGACCTGCCAGCTCTCGCCGTGCGGCGCATGCGCGACCTCGTGCACCTCGGCATGCTCGCCGCCGAAGCGCACCACCTTGCCCTTCCACTCGGGCGCCTTGAGTCCGGCCGGCAGCACCAGCACGCCGTTCTCGGGCAGGCCGAGCGCGATCGACACCTTCTCGCGCCGGATGGCGTCGAGGGAGCCGAGCTTCTCCAGATGCACCGGCTGCACGTTGACGACGAGGGCGACCGTCGGCCGGGTCAGTTCGCTGAGTCGCGCGATCTCACCGCGCTGGTTCATGCCCATCTCGACCACCCAGAAGCTGGCGTCCCGCCTCGCATTGCACAGCGTGAGCGGCACGCCCCAGAAATTGTTGAAGCTCGACGGGCTGGCATAGGCGTTGGGATAGGCGGCGAGAAACTCCTTGGTGCTGGTCTTGCCCGCGCTGCCGGTGAGCCCGATCACCGGGCCATTGAAGCGCGCGCGCGCGGCCCGTGCGAGCGCCCAGAGACCGTCCATCAGCGTATCCTCGACGACGATCTGGGGGACGCGGATGCCCGCGATCTCGTGCGGCACGATCATCGCCGCGGCGCCTGCGGCTTCGGCCTTGTCCGCGAACTCCCAGCCGTCGCGGGCGCTGGCGAAGGCGGAGACGAAGCCGCCGCTCGGCGTGCCGCTCAGCGCCACGAACAGGCTGCCCGACTTCACCAGGCGGCTGTCCTGGGTGACGAAGTCGATCGCCGTGTCCGGGAACGATCCCGCGACACCGAGCGCACGCGCGACCTCGGCAATCGTCCATATCGGCGCGCTCATGCGACCCTCGATGCTAGTGCGGCGGCGACCGCCTCGTGATCACTGAAGGGCAGCACTTCGCCCCCGACGATCTGTCCGGTTTCGTGGCCCTTGCCGGCGATGAGCAGCGCATCGCCCTCCTGCAACTCGTCGATCGCCGCGCGGATCGCAGCAGCGCGGTCGCCGATCTCGCGGGCGCCCGTGGCGGTGGCGAGGATCGCAGCGCGGATCGCCTCCGGCTTCTCGCTGCGCGGATTGTCGTCGGTGACGATGATGCCGTCGGCGTTCCCGGCCGCGATCTCGCCCATGATCGGCCGCTTGCCGGCATCGCGGTCGCCGCCGGCGCCGAACACGACGACGAGCCTGCGCTTCGCATACGGCCGCAGCGCCTGCAGTGCCTTCGCCAGCGCATCGGGCTTGTGCGCGTAATCGACGAAGATCGGCGCACCGTTGCGCTCGCCGACGCGTTCGAGCCGGCCCTTGGCGCCTTCGAGGTGCTCCAGGCTCGCGAACACATTGGCTGCATCGCTGCCGGTGCCGATCGCAAGTCCGGCCGACACCAGCGCGTTCTCGATCTGGAATTCGCCGACCAGCGGCAGCCGGACCGCGTAAGTCCCGCCGCGATGTTCGAGCGTCAGCTTTTGCGCGAACCCTTCGACCACGGCCTCGTTGAGGCGGATGCCCTCGCCTGCCCCGTCGCCGTTGCGGCCCACCGCCATCACGCGGAGGCCGCGCGCCTTTGCGGCAGCGATCACCTCCGCCGAGCAATCATGATCCGCCGAGATCACCGCGGCACCGTCAGCCGGCACCAGCTCGCGGAACAGGCGGAGCTTGGCCGCGAGATAATGCGCGACGGTCGGATGATAATCCATGTGGTCGCGCGACAGATTGGTGAAGGCTCCTGCGGAGACGCGTACGCCGTCGAGGCGGTACTGGTCGAGCCCGTGCGAGGACGCCTCGAAGGCGAGATGCGTGACCCCCTCGCGCGCGATCTCATCCAGCTGCCGATGCAGCGCAATCGGATCCGGCGTTGTCAACGAACCGTAGACGGTGCGCTTTTGCGAGACGAGGCCAATGGTGCCGATGCTGGCCGAGGCATGTCCCAGCCGCTCCCAGATCTGGCGCGTGAAGGCCGCGACCGAAGTCTTGCCGCTGGTGCCGGTCACCGCCGCAATCGTCGCGGGCTGCGCCGGAAAAAATCGCGCCGCGGCCAGCGCCAGCGCACGGCGGGGATTGGCAGCCGCGACGAACGCAACCTTTGTCGCGACGGGCGCGTGCTCGCCGACGACCGCCACCGCGCCAGCTGCGACCGCAGCATCGATGAAGCGCGCGCCGTCGGTCTTGCTGCCTGCGAGCGCGAAGAAGAGATCGCCCGGCTTGACCGTGCGGCTGTCGAACGCAAGGCCGCTCACCTCGAGCGCCGCAATGGCGGGCTCGATCGCGGCATCATTGCCCAGAACATCCTGACCCAAGAGGTCGCGCAGCTTCATGGTCTTCCAGTCGACATGCCCTGCCGGAAAGGCGGTCCTTCGGAAAAGCCCGACTCACCGGCGTTGGCGGCCCAGCCCGTTGATTACTGGGTTGTCCTGGATGCTGCAAGAATAAGGCGCTCCGCAGGCGGCAGGTCGAACCTTGGCTCGATGCCCAGAAGCGGCGCGATCCGTTCGATCACTTTGCCGCCTGTCGGCACCGCGTTCCATCCCGAGGTGATGAAACCATGCGTTTCGGGCAGGGCCTGCGGCTCGTCCAGCATGATCAGGACGTGATATTTGGGATCGTCGCAGGGCAGGATCGCGGTGAACGAGTTGAGCACGCGTTTCTTGGCGTAGCGGCCGTTGATGACCTTTTCGGACGTGCCGGTCTTGCCGCCGACATAATAGCCCTTGACGTCCGCCTTTCTCGCAGCGCCGACTTCGGCATTGAGCCGCATGAGGAACCGCATCTTGTCGCTGGTGTCCTGCTTGACCACGCGCTTGGCCAGCGCCGCAGCTTCGGATTCGCTGCGCTTCATGAACGTCGGCGGAATGAGATAGCCGCCGTTCACCAGGGCGTTGATGCCCATCACCGCCTGCAGCGGCGCCACCGACAGGCCCTGGCCGAACGCAGCGGTGACCGTATTCAATTCGCTCCAGCGCCGCGGCAGCAGCGGCGCTGCGCTCTCCGGCAATTCGGTGCGCAGCCGCGTCGTCT
>JAEYTQ010000255.1 GCA_023433965.1 Pseudomonadota bacterium
CGCCACCGGCGCGGTCAGCAAGTCGCTCAAGGACCTCGAGCAGGCCTCGCGGTCGGCGATCGACCAGTCGCGCCAGGTTTCGATCGCGGCGGTCACCGAGATGCAGGAGACCAGCAAGATCCTGCGCACCGACACGGTGGCGCTGTTCGAGCGCCTGCGTGAAGGCAACATCCTGCTCCAGGAGGTGCTGACCGGTGCCCACGACAACCTCAACTCGCTGGAGCGGGCGCTGGTGACGCGCGTCGCCGACTTCGTCTCGGCGATGAACGACGTCACCTCGCGCAACGGCGCTGCGACGCAGAACCTGGAAGAGCAGCTCAACGTCTTCAACAGCAAGACCACGAAGGCGCTGCAGGATCTCGGCGAGCTGTCGACGCAGTTCGACAAGCACGGCCAGGCGCTGGTCGAGGCCGCGCAGGTGGTCGAGCAGAGCAACAAGAACACCACCGCCTCGCTCGCCGAACGCAAGCAGGCGCTGGAATCGCTCGTCACCACGATCGACCTGCGGACGGCCGATCTCGACCAGCGGCTGTCGCGCTTCACCGGGCTGCTCGATGAATCGCTGGCGGCCGCCGAAGAGCGCGCCCGCGACATCGCCCGTGTCGTGGCCGAGACCGCCGGCGCAGGCTCTGCCGCGATCACCCGCCAGTTCGAGGCGGTGCGGGTGGCGTCCGAGGAGGAGCACCGGCAGACCATCGAGGCCATGCACGACATCTACCGCCAGACCACGGACGAAGCGGATGCGATGTTCAAGCAGTCGACCGAGAAGTTCACCAACCTCGTCGCCAGCATGAAGCAGATGGCTCTCGAGATGCACAACGAGCTCGAAGCCACCCGCAACGAGCTGCGCCGCGGCGTGCTCGAGATGCCGCAGGAGGCCGCCGAGAGCACCGCGCAGATGCGCAAGGTGATCGTCGACCAGATCGAGGCCCTCGCCGAGCTCAACCGCATCGTGGCCCAGCACGGCCGCGGGCTCGACGTCACCACGGCGGGCCGCGCCAGCGTCCACCGCCAGGAGGAGCCTGCGATGGCGATTGCAGGCGCTCGTGTCGCCGAGACCCGCATGCGCGACACCGGCAGCGCTTCGACGCTGCCGCCGCCGGACCTCGGCATGCCCGCGCCCTCGCGCCGCACCGAAGCGCCGCCGGTCGCGCCCGGCAACGACCAGGGCCGCGACGGCTGGCTGTCGGACCTGCTGAGCCGCACGGACGCCAACCAGGGCGCTCCGGCCGGACGTGAGGCCCCGCGCGGCCGCATGGCATCCACGCCGCAGCCGCCGGCCCCGCAAGCAAGCGGCAATCCGCTGGAATCGCTGTCGCTCGACATCGGCCGGCTGATGGACCGCAACCTCGCCGCCGAGATGTGGGACCGCTACCAGCGCGGCGAGAACAAGGCCTTCACCAAGCGTCTCTACACGCCGGCCGGCCAGAAGGCCTTCGACGAGGTCGCCCGCAAGTACCGCGCCGACCGCAACTTCAAGGGCACGGTCGACCGCTACGTCGTCGAGTTCGAGCGCCTGCTCGATGAAGTCGCCCGCGATGGCCGCGGCCCGCAGGAGCTGCGCAGCCATCTGACCTCGGAAACAGGCCTGGTCTACACGCTGCTGGCGCACGCGGCGGGACGGCTGGGGTGAGTTGAGCCTCGCGAATGGCGAATGGCGAGTAGCAAGTAGCGAATGAAAACGGGGGCCCCACGGCCCCCGTTTTTTTGTTTTCCGGCACCCTCGCTCCCGTGCCCCGGACGCAGCACAGCGCCACTTCGGCGATGCGCTGGTGAGCCAGGGCCCATTTCGCGACGGTGTCGCCCGTCCGGGTCTCGGCTCTGCGCAGCAGCGTTACGCGCTACAGCGCGTCCGGGACACGAGATCTAATGACCGAAGAGCGAAGTGCACGAACGCGAGCGCCTGCTACCGCCTCGGTGCCGGCTTCGGCGGCTCGGGTGGCGGAGCGGGCTGCGACGAGTTGCTGGCGCCGAACAGGACGCGGGTCGGGTTGCGGTCGAAATTGTTCACAGCGCGGCTGATGTCGCCGAGGGTGCGGCGGCCGTCGGCCATCAGCGCCCCGGAGCGCTTGTCGAAGTCTTCGGCGAGTTCGCGGATCGACTTCACCGCCTGGAACAGCTCGCCGCCGTCCTTGCCGCCGGCAAGCGTATTGAGGCCGAGCATGAGGCTGTCGGCCTTGAGCATGACGCCGTCGACCTTGGCCATCACGCCGTCGATCCGCTCGGAGTTGCGGGCGAGCGAGGTGGTGAAGGTCTCGAGGTTCTTCAGCGAGTTCTTCACGGACTCCTGATTGTCGGCGACGATCTTGTTGATGTTCTGCAGCGTGGCGCGGATCGCCTCGGTGACGTCCTGGAGCTTGTTGGGATCTGCGGTCAGCGTCGGGATGCCGTCCTGGTCGAGCGGCGGCGGGGCCGCGGCCTCGTCGCCGCCCTTCAGCGAGATGGCGGCGACGCCGGTGAGGCCCTGGAATTCGAGCCCGACCAGCGTGTCCTTGCGGATCGGGGCGTTGTTCTCGATCATGGCCAGTGCGACAACCCGCCGCGGGTTGTCCAACTTCACCGAGACCACCTCGCCCACCCGGATACCGTTGAAGTTGACACTGCCGCCGTTGCGCAGGCCCGCCGCCGGGCCCTCGAACACCACGCGCAAGGGGCTGCGCTGCTTGGTCGTGTGCAGCGACTGGAACCACAGCACGAAGCCGATTGCCGCGGCGATCACCGCCAGCGTGAACGAGCCGATCAGGATGTAGTTCGCCCGCGTTTCCATCAGGTGCTCCGGCTACTCAGCGCTGCTACTCAACTCATGACCGCGCGGGCGCGCTTGCCATGGAAATACTGCCTCAGCCACGGATGCTGCGAGGCCTGCATGTCGGCGATCGACCCTGCGGCAATGATCTTACCGTTGCCTAAAACGGCGATTCGGTCACACGCCGTGTAAAGGCTGTCGAGATCGTGCGTTACCATGAAAACGGTCAGCCCCAAAGTGCGCTGGAGTGTCCGGACCAGCTCGTCGAAATCGCCGGCGCCGATCGGGTCGAGGCCCGAGGTCGGCTCGTCCAGGAACACGAGGTCGGGATCGAGCGACAACGCGCGTGCCAGCGCCACGCGCTTGATCATGCCGCCCGAGAGCTCGGAGGGAAAGCGTTCGGCGACCTCGGGCTTGAGCCCGACCATGGCGAGCTTGGCCATGGTGATCTCGTCCATCAGCCGCTGCGAGACGCGCAGATATTCGCGCATCGGAAACTGGATGTTCTGTCGCACCGTGAGCGATGAGAACAACGCGCCCTGCTGGAACAGCACGCCCCAGCGCCGCTCGACGTTGCGCCGCTGCGAGGTGCTGGAGGAATCGAGGTCGACGCCGAACACCTCGATCGAGCCTGCGACCTTCGGCACCAGGCCGATGATGGTGCGCGTCAGCACCGACTTGCCCGCGCCGGAGGGGCCGACAAAGCCGAGGATCTCGCCGCGCTTGACGTCGAGGTTGAGGCCGTCGAGCACGCGCGTTTCGCCGAACTGCACGGTGATGCCGCGGGCGCGGATGATGGGATCCTGAATTCCGCCCGTCATCGTCACATCCCGATCGAGGCGAAGAAGATGGCGAAGATGCCGTCCATGACGATGACGAAGAAGATCCCCTTCACTACCGAGGCCGTGGTGTGCTGGCCGAGCGACTCCGCGCTGCCCTGCACGGCCAGCCCTTCGACACAGGCGACGATGCCGATCACGGCCGCCATCACCGGCGCCTTGACGATGCCGACGATGAAATGATCGATCGAGATGGCATCGCGCAGGCGCAGCAGGAAGGCCTCGGGCTGGACGCCGCCATAGAGCCAGGCCACCAGACCGCCGCCATAGAGCGCCGCCATCGCACCGAGAAAGGCCAGGATCGGCAGTGCCAGCACCAGCGCCATCATGCGCGGCAAGACCAGCACCTCGATCGGGTCGAAGCCCATGGTGCGCAACGCGTCGATCTCCTCGCGCATCTTCATCGAGCCGAGCTCGGCGGTGTAGGCGCTCCCCGAACGGCCCGCGACCATGATCGCGACCAGGAGCACGCCGATCTCGCGCAGCACCAGCACGCCCAGCATGTCGACCACGAAGATGTCGGCGCCGAATCGGCGGAAATGGAAGATGCCTTGTTGTGCGATGATGCAGCCGATCAGGAAGGTGATCAGCACGATGATCGGCACCGCGCGCCAGCAGACCTGCTCCAGGTGGTGCACGGTCGAGGTCAGACGGAGCGAGCCGGGATGGATCAGGACGCGGAACCCCGCCGCGAGCACGGCACCGAGCATGTCGACGAGGCCTGCCACCGTCCCGGCGATTCCCGCCACGGTCCGGCCGATCTGCTCCAGCATGCCGGAGATGGTGATCGGGCTGCTGTCGACCACGGCCGTCGCCCTGACCCGCCGCACTTCGTCCACGAGGCTCGCGTAATTCGCGGACAACCCCGCGATCTGCGCCTCGACGGCACCTTGGGTCAGACTGCGGCGCAGCCGCTCGATCAGCCAGGCGCCGAAGGTGTCGAGCTTGGCGACCTCGGAGACGTCGATGAAGATGCTTTGCGGGGTGCCTGCGAGCTTCTCGGCGTCGGCCACCATCCGCTCCAGGACCGGCGCGAAGCTCGCGGTCCAGGTCCCCGTTGCGCAAAGTGCCAGCGCATTGCCCTTGGCAATCCGTTCCAGCTTCGGATCGCTGCTCAAAATGTCCGCTCCCGTACCGGGGCGGAGAGAATCAGATGGTTGCGCACGCGCCCTTACCCAGAGAAGGTATCCCCAAGGGGTTAATGTTAGTTGCTAGAGGTAACTAGCAGGTTCAGATTTCGCCAGAGTTCAAAATGGCTTCCACGACATTTGCCGCTCTGGCGGCGCGAATCGAGCGCTTCCCCATTGCGGGCAGCTTTACCATCAGCCGGGGCGCCAAGACCGAGGCCGTCACTGTCGTGGCGGAGGTCAGCCGCGACGGCCTGACCGGCCGCGGCGAATGCGTGCCCTATGCCCGCTATGGCGAGACCCCGGAGGCGACGCTGGCCGCCATAGAGGCGATGCGGGAGGCCGTGGCCGGCGGGCTGACGCGACAGGCCCTCCAGGCCGCCATGCCCTCAGGTGCGGCCCGCAACGCGCTGGATTGCGCCCTGATCGACCTCGAGGCCAAGAGGGCGGGCCTGCGGGCGTGGAACTTGCTGGACCGCCCGGCACCGGGCGAGCGCACCACCGCCTACACGATTTCGTTAGGGACGTCCGAGGCCATGGCCGCGGCGGCCGCCAAGGCGGCGCGCCGGCCGCTGCTCAAGATCAAGCTCGGCGGCGACGGCGATCGGGAGCGCATCGCGGCCGTGCGCAAGGCGACCCCCGAAGCCGAGCTGATCGTCGATGCCAACGAGGCCTGGACCGAGGCCAATCTCGAAGCGAACCTCGCCGCCTGCGCCGCCGTCGGCGTCACCCTGGTGGAGCAGCCGCTGCCGGCGGGCAAGGACGAAGCGCTGGCGCGGATCAGGCGGCCGCTTGCCGTCTGCGCCGACGAGAGCGTGCACGACCGCGCCTCGCTCGCACCGCTGCGCGACCGCTACGACGCCGTGAACATCAAGCTCGACAAGACCGGCGGCCTCACCGAGGCGCTGGCCATGGCCGATGCCGCGCAGGCGCTCGGCTTCGAAATCATGATCGGATGCATGGTGGCGACCTCGCTGTCGATGGCCCCCGCCATGCTGGTGACGCCGCAGGCGCGCTTCGTCGATCTCGACGGCCCCCTGCTGCTGGCGCGCGACCGAGATCATGGCCTGCGCTACGACGGCAGCCTGGTCTATCCGCCGGACGCCTCGCTCTGGGGATGAGCCTTGAGCCGATGCCGCGCCGACCAGATCAGGATGGCACCGGCCGCAGCCATCGCGGCCATCACGTAATAGACGCCGTCGCCGATGCGGGCATAGATCACGCCTGCTGCGATCGAGGTCGCCGCGCCGAGCAATCCGTTGCAGGCGGCGTAATAGCCCTGCCCGCGCGCGATCTGATGCGCGGGCACCCGCTGCACCAGCAGATTCATGGTGCCGAGAATGGTCATGCCGAAGCTGAAGCCGTGGCCGAGCTGGGCGATCGCGAGCAGCGCGAGCGGCGGCTCGCTGGCGGTGATGATCCAGCGTAGCACGGCGGTCAAACCGCCGATCGCCATCAGCGTGGAGGGATGCAGCGTGAAGCGCGGCGACAGCGCGAACACCACGATCTCCGCGGCCACGCCCAGCGTCCACAGCACCGCAATGGCCAGCCCGCTGATGCCATGGAGCTGCCAGTTGATCGCCGAGAAGGTGTAGAACGCGATGTGGCTGCTCTGGATCAACGCCGCCGACGCGATCACGGCCCAGAAGCCGGCGTCACGCAGCAGCGCCTTGCCGGCATGCCTCTCCGGCATCCTGCGCCCGAGATCGTCGAGCGGCTGAAGCAGCAGGCTGGCGAGAACCGCAACGACGGCCCACGCCACGATGACCCAGATCAGGTCGCGCGGTGCGATGACGTCGACGAGATAGCCGCAGGCGAGCGATCCGGCCGCGAAGGCCGCCGAGCCCCACAGCCGCAACGGCCCGTAGTCGAGCCCGTAGCGGGCGACGCCGCGCAACGCATAGGCGTCGGTCAGCGGCATCGTCGGCGTCCACATCATGCAGGTCAGCGCATAGATCAGGAACAGGGCCAGCGGCTGCTGCTGCAGGCCGACGGCCGAAAAGCCGATCGCCGTCGCCAGCGCCGACAGCATGATGGCAGCGCGAATGGCATGCCGCTTTTCGGCAAAGGCGGTGACCTGCGGCAGCGTGGTGAAGCGCGTGATCGCCGGCAGCGCGTTGATGATACCGATCCAGGCCGCGTCCACGCCGACCGCCTTCAGCCAGACCGGGAAGAACGGCATATGCGTGCCCAGAACGGCGAAGAAGGCCGAATAGAACACGGCGAGGTTCACGGCGAATCGCCGCTTCTGCGCTGCCGTGATGGGGATTTGTGATTCGGACTGCATCAAACCAATTGCGATTCGGTCGATATCGTGGTGATCGTTACAGTAACGCGCACTGATTTGCGCGACGAGATTGTCATGGCCAACGAAGCATTCGCCCTCTCGCCCATGTCTGCCCGCGCGGCCGAGCCGAACGAGCAGGATTACGATGCGATCCGCGAAGCCTTCATGGAGACCGCGCGCGGCCGCTGGTTCCTCGGCGAATACGCCAAGCGCAACCGTAATGCAGACACGCGCATGGTGCTCGACGCGGTCGCGAAAATCGAGGAAACCCTTGCGGCACAGCGGCAACCGGTCGTCGAAGACCGCCTGCCCGAAGCGCTTGTCGAGATCCGCCGCGCCATTCGCGAGGCCGAGACGATCGCGCTCGCCGCGTTCGATCCCGCCGCGATCGAGGCGAGCCTCGCGCCGATTCCGCGCGGCGTGCGCATCATCAAGGAGATCTCCTGGCGCTGGCGCGAGATCGGCGCCGATGGGCGAATCTGCGACCTTATCGATTCGCAGCTCGCCTCGATCGAGGCCGCCTGCGGGCAGGCCCAGGCGATCGATCCGCGCGTCGAGCTCAGGATCGCGTTCGATCTGCTGAAGGACCGGGTCGACCAGACCGACGGCGGCGCAACGCCGCAGGCGGCGCCCCCGGTGCCGGTGCAAGAGGCGGCGTCCCCCGTCACTGAGGCTCGCGTCGAGTCCGCGCCTGCGGCGATGGCCGGCGATGCACCCGTGGCTTTTACGGAGACGCTGGACGTCGCGCCAGCTCCCGAGCCGGAAGCAACCATGGAAGCGGCCGGCGCGGCCGAAGCGTTCGGCGCTGCCGAGCCGGCACCCGACGTCACCGCCGCGCCTGAGATTGCGGCTGAAAGCCAGATTGCCGTTGAAGACGTCACGCTCGGCCAGGTCGTGCGGGAAGCTGTGGCGCCCGCGCATGAAGACGTCGCGTTTGAAGATCCGATCACCGAACAGGCCGCCTTGACGGATGCAAGCGACGCGGTCGCACTCGACGCCGCAGCCGAGGCCGAGGATGAAGCCATCCTCGATGCGATCGCGCTGGAGATGGCCGCGCCCGATCCGGACTTCGACGAGATCGTCGGGCCGGCCGAGATGGACGCTGCCGTTCCGGAGCCGATTCTGACGGAAGCCGCAGCGCGCGTTGCAGCCGAGCTGCCGGAACCGGTCGCGTCTCAGCCGGTCGCCGCGCCTGCAATCGACGAGCCCGCCGACGCGCCGATCGCAATGGACTCGCTCGCACGTCTCACCGACGCCATCGCCGAAGCCGCCGCCGAGGTGATGGAGCAGCCGGCCGTGGCCATGGCCGCGACGGCCACGTTCACCACGCCGCTCCCCACGCCCTCGCCCGTCGCGGAAGCCTCGCTCGGCGCCACCATCCTCGCCAGCGGCATTTTGCAAAAGCCCCGCGCCCCGGCCAACGATCCCCTCGCCCCGATCCGCCGCATGACCCAGGCCGAAAAGATCGCGTTCTTCTCGTAAAGGAGAGCAGCGTCCTCACTCGGGTCCCGGACAAGCGCAATGGCACGGAAGCGTTATCAGCCCCCGCTCACCCGCAATTCCACACCGCCCCGATCGGCGTGCGCGTCCAGCAGGGCCCGAAGCTGCCGCCATTGTAGCGGCCGCCGTTGAAGCCGGGACGGCCGAAATAGTGCCACTCGCCGTCCCAGCGGTAATATTGCGGAACCGGATCGATGTACCAATGGCGGCGCTCGTTGCGCGCGAGGCGCCGCATCGCGTCCTTCTGCTTGTAGAGCGGGATGCTGTTGCTCAGCGGCTGGCGATAGCCCGGCAGGAAGCCATAGCCTTTCCAGACCGGCTTGGGACGTTTCTGGCTTGACGCGGCAGAGGCGACCGCGGGTAGCAGCGACAGAACGATGGCAACGAAGAGACACGTGAGGCGGGACATGAGCAGACCATAGACAGTCGGCTCGAGACGCGCCATTCAAATCCGAGTGCAGGACGTTTGGTCGCCTGATCAGCCGCACTCGACAAGTGCGAAACGCGCAGCGTGAACGCTGCGGTGACCGCTTGCATGTTCCGGGAGTGACCGAATGTCTGAGCCTCCACGCGTCGGCGCCTTCGCGATCATTCCGAACAACGACCTTCTCGCCGCGATTCCGTTCTGGGAGCGTCTCGGCTTTGCGCGCTCCGGCGGCGATGCCGGCTATGTCATCATGAGCGGCTGGGGATGCGAGGTGCATCTCACGCAAGCCGGGGATAGCCCGTGGCGTGTGCCAGAACACAACCCCTTTGGCGTCTTCATTCGCACGCCCGAGGTCGAGGCTATCGCCGCGCGCGTGGACGATCTCATCATCCGTCCCGGCGGCGTGCTGCGTCACCGCGAATGGGGCATGTATGAGGTCGGCATCAACGGCCCCGACGGGCTCCTCGTGCGCATCGGCTGGCCTTCGGAGCTGATGCGCCCATCCGGCTAGTTCACCAGAGCAGGTTCCCGAGCGTGATTCAGATCACGTACACCCTCACGGTGACAGGGATC
>JAEYTQ010000386.1 GCA_023433965.1 Pseudomonadota bacterium
CCACCGCGCCCCAGGGCGTTGCCAGCCACAGGCCGACCGCGGCGACGAGCTCGATCACCGCGAAGTAGACCGTCGCCGCCTGCCAGGCCATCGACTGGTTCTCGAACGCCTCGTCCTCGCCGCCGACGAAACCCGTGACCTGCGCCCAGTGATAGAGACCCTTGAGGATCGAGAGCAGCGCCATCACCCGCAGGAACAGCACCAGCCGGCGCGTCCAGACATTGTCGTCGGATTCAGACCGCTCCGACGAGATCGCCGCCACCGAGAGCACACTCTCTCGGGCGGTGTCTCGGGCAGCGTCCCTGGCGTTGGCGCCGTCACGGGCCGCATCGCGGGTGGAGATCTCGGACATGGCCCCTTCTGGCTGCTTCGCCCCGCAAAATCAATCGGCTGCTATCCCTTGCGACAGGTCAAGTCGCGATGACGGGAACCGTGCGAGCTGGTATAAGAATAATTCCAGCCGGAGGAAGAGTGATGGCGATCAAATACGGACGTCCGATCGAATTGCGCGAGGTGCCGCGCCGGGACAGCACGGCAGTGCCGCATGCCCTCGATCTGACCGTCCGTCCGCGCCGCAACCGTAAGGCCGAGTGGTCCCGGCGCATGGTGCGCGAGAACGTCCTCACCACCGACGATTTGATCTGGCCGCTGTTCCTGATCGACGGTCACAACAAGCGCGAGCAGGTCGCCTCGATGCCGGGCGTCGACCGGCTCAGCGTCGATCAGGCCGTGCACGAGGCCGAGCGCGCGATGAAGCTGACCATCCCCTGCATCGCGCTGTTCCCCTACACCGATCCCGCCTTGCGCGACGAGGAAGGCTCGGAGGCCACCAATCCGAACAATCTGGTCTGCCAAGCGGTGCGCGCGATCAAGAAGGAGTTTCCGGAGATCGGCGTCCTCTGCGACGTCGCCCTCGATCCCTTCACCAGCCACGGCCATGACGGCCTCATCTCTGACGGCAGGATCCTGAACGACGAAACCGTCGCCGTGCTGGTGCGCCAGGCCCTTGTGCAGGCCGAAGCCGGCTGCGACATCATCGCGCCCTCGGACATGATGGACGGCCGCGTCGCCGCGATCCGCGAGGGGCTGGATCGCGCCGGCCTGCTCGACGTGCAGATCATGGCCTATGCCGCCAAATATGCCTCCGCCTTCTACGGCCCGTTCCGCGATGCGATCGGCTCGGCCAAGACGCTCACCGGCGACAAGCGCACCTATCAGATGGACAGCGCCAACACCGACGAGGCGCTGCGCGAGGTCGAACTCGACATCGCCGAGGGCGCCGACATGGTGATGGTGAAGCCTGGAATGCCCTATCTCGACGTTGTCCGCCGCGTGAAGGACACGTTCGCGATGCCGACCTTCGCCTATCAGGTGTCCGGCGAATACGCGATGATCGCAGCCGCCGCGAACAACGGCTGGCTCGACGGCGAGCGCGCCATGATGGAGAGCCTGCTCGCCTTCAAGCGCGCCGGCGCGGACGGCGTGCTGAGCTATTTTGCGCCGAAGGCGGCGGAGAAGTTGCGGGCACAGGGGTAAGAAGGCGGAAGCGTGCCCAGCAGCTCCCGCCATTCCGGGGCGATGCGTTAGCATCGAACCTTGATACGCAATTGCGCACCTGGGAATCTCGAGATTCCGGGTTCGGTCCTGCGGACCGCCCCGGAATGACACGGCGAGGGAATCGCCCCCGAATCGCCGGAATATTTCGGCATATTGATGCCCGCGCCCTTGGCACGGAGGTGACCCGCTCCCATGTCCTGCCGCGAGGGTTTCCTGTTTCCCTTGGGAGAACGGATCATGTCGTACGACTCGGGCAATTCAGGCACCTGGCGCAGTGACGGCGGCGTGCAGCCGCACGCCTATGACCCCTATCTGCATCCGGAGCTGTTCCGGGGCGTGGCGACACGGCGGGTGTTCGCGTTCCTGATCGACATGGTCGTGATCTCCGTGCCGGTGATCCTCGGCTACATCTTCATCGCCTTGTTCGGCGTGGTCACGCTCGGCATCGGCTGGGCTCTGTTCTGGATCGCCTGGCCCGCCTCCGTGATCTGGGCCATCGTCTATTACGGAGCCAGCATCGGCGGTCCGTCCTCCGCCACGGTGGGCATGCGCCTGATGGATCTGGAATTGCGCACCTGGTACGGAGCACCCGGCTATTTCGTGCTCGGGGCCACGCATGCGGTGCTGTTCTGGGTGACGGTGTCGTTCCTGACGCCTTTCGTGGTGCTGGTCGGCCTGTTCAACGGCCGCCGCCGCCTGCTGCACGATTTCGTACTGGGAACGGTGGTGATCAACAATTCGGTGCGCGTGCCCGCACCCCAAGCGGCGCGGACGTGGTGAGCTAACCGATTGACCGTCGGCTTCTGGAGCGCGATGCTGAGACCTGTTTCGGAGGCCCACGACGTCCCTTGACCCAGCACTCGCGCGACACCCCACAATTCTACCTCACGGCGCCCTCCCCCTGCCCGTATCTGCCGGGCCGGCACGAGCGCAAGGTGTTCACGCATCTGGTCGGCGACCGCGCCGGGGACCTCAACGACCTCCTGACCCATGGCGGTTTCCGCCGCAGCCAGTCGATCGCCTACCGTCCCGCCTGCGACCAATGTCGCGCCTGCGTCTCGGTCCGGGTCGTCGCCAACGAGTTCCGGCCCTCCCGCAGCTTCCGGAAGGTGATGGCGCGCAACGCCGACATCATCGGCGAGCAGCGCAGCGCCGTGCCGACCTCCGAGCAATATTCGGTGTTCCGCGCCTATCTCGACTCCCGCCACCGCCACGGCGGGATGGCCGACATGACCGTGCTCGACTACGCCATGATGGTCGAGGACAGCCACGTCGAGACCCGCATCATCGAGTACCGCAAGCGCGGCCCCGACAGCGGCCTCACCGGCCGCAGCGAGGAGTTGATCGCAGTCGCCCTCACGGATGTGCTCAGCGACGGCCTTTCGATGGTCTACTCGTTCTTCGAGCCGAGCCAGGTCAGCCGCTCGATGGGCACCTTCATGATCCTCGACCACATCGCCCGCGCCCGTCGGCAAGGGTTGCCTTACGTCTATCTCGGCTATTGGATCGAGGGCTCCAAGAAGATGGATTACAAGGCCCGCTTCCTGCCGCAGCAGCGCCTCGCCCCCTCGGGCTGGTTGCGCATCGACGCGCAGGGCGATGCGACGTCCGAGCCGCAGGATTGACCCCGCAGGATTGCGCCTTTAGAGCAATTCATGGCTAGGCTGAATCGGTGTGGATTCCCCTGAGGGTCGGTTTGTGATTCAAGATGTTGGCTGGGCTGGGGGCCAGCATCTGATGGGCCGACCTCTTTCCAATGATCTACGTGAGCGCGTCGTTTCGGCGGTGACTGG
>JAEYTQ010000267.1 GCA_023433965.1 Pseudomonadota bacterium
TACGTCAATACCCGGACGCTTCGTTTCGGGACGTCACCGCGCCGAACGCGGATACGCTGTACACCACCTCCTTCTTCGATGTCGGCAAAGAACCCTGGGTTCTCAGCATACCGGACATGAAGGGACGGTACTTCCTCATGCCGATGCTCGACGGGTGGACGACGGTCTTTCAAGTACCGGGCAAGCGCACCACAGGCACCGGCGCCCAAACATATGCGATCACGGGACCTGGCTGGAAAGGCACGTTGCCGGAGGGCGTAAAGGAATACAAATCGCAGACCAACATCGTCTGGTTGCTCGGCCGAATTTATTGTACGGGCACGCCTGAAGATTACGCGGCCGTGCACAAGCTGCAGGACGAATGCAAGCTTGTGCCGCTCAGCGCATATGGCAAGCCGTACACCCCTCCCGCCGGAAAGGTCGACCCCTCGATCGATATGAAGACGGCAGTCCGCGAACAGGTTAATCGCTTGGACGCGGTGTCGTACTTCAAACTGTTGTGTGAACTCATGAAGGCCAATCCGCCCTACGCGGCAGATGCGCCTCAGCTCGCCAAATTCGCTCGCATTGGCATCGTCCCGGGTCAGGACTTCGACGAGAGCAAGCTCAAGGCCGACTTCTTGAAGCGAGTGCCGGAACTGTCCTTCGACCGGATCATGCTCCAGTTCAAGATCAACAAGGCGATCAAGGATGAGAATGGGTTCGCCTTCACGACCAAGACCGGCATCTACGGCACCGACTATTTAATGCGGGCGTTGGTGACGGCCATCGGGCTCGGCGCCAACCGGCCGCAGGACGCCGTCTATCCTACATCTCAGAAGGACGAGAATGGCGACAAATACAACGGCGCAAACAAGTACGTCATGAGATTCCCAAAGGGCCACCTGCCGCCGGTCGAAGGGTTTTGGTCGCTCACCATGTACGATGGCGGCTACTTCTTCGTGAAGAACCCGATCAATCGATATTCCATCAGCGCGAGGGAGAGCCTGAAGGAGAACCCGGACGGTTCGACCGACCTCTACATCCAGAAGGACTCGCCAGGTAAGGACAAGGAGTCCAATTGGCTCCCGGCCCCCGAAGGAGATTTCATCCTGATGCTGCGCATGTACTGGCCGCAGGAGACGGATCCGTCGATCATCAATGGCACATGGACGGTACCGCCAGCCAAGAAGCTGGGTGCCTAGTCAGCCCCTGATGCCCGCTCATGCCGGTCTGCACGGACCGGCATGAATTCTTTCTGCTTCCTGAGGGTGACGTAACGGCGCCGTCTATCAGTAGACCCTGGCGCCTCACCTGTCGGCAAGCAGACTTGATCGAGCTTCTCAGCCCGCACGCGTCGCCGCGAGCTGCGCCGATAGGGCCTCGGCACTCCGCCAGCCTGCGCAGCGCCGGAGGATCAGCCCGAACACGATGAGGATGGCCGGGAAGCCGACCGGCTGCCCGAGGAGCGGGAAACTCGCGAGCAGGACGAAGACGAGCGCCAGCGCCATCACCTCGTGGCGGGCAAATCCTTCATCGAGCCCGACGCGGACGAGGAAGGCCACCGCGATGCCAAGCACGACGAGATCATACATGAAGAGATAGGGCGTGGTGAGCAGCGCCGCCGTCGCGAGCATCGCGGCCTTGAGGGCGTAGGGCAGCCGGCTCCGCCACACCACCACCAGCACCACGGCGACCGCTGCGGTCAATGCCCACTGCAAGATCCATCCGAGCTGCTCGGTTCCGCCGAGATAGCGCACCAGCGCGAAGATGCTCTGCATCTTGAACCAGGGCGCCCTGCCTTCGGTCAGGAAGGCCTGCGAGAACATCGGGATCCAGTGGAAGAACGCCTGCCAGCTCTCGGTGCCGAAGGCGAGCCAGGATAGTGCAGCGATCGCAGCGGTGACGATGGCGGCGGTGAACAGCACCGTCCATTCGGCGGCCGCGAGCAGGACCAGCGGAAACAGCAATCCATATTGCGGCTTGTAGCTGAGAAGGCCGAGACAGATCCCGGCCAGCACCGGCCGCGTCGGCAGCAGATAGAGCATGCCGCCGATCAGCGACGCCGTGAGGAAACCGTTCTGCCCGACCAGGATGTTGAGGAAGGCGGCAGGAAATCCGATCGCAATCACCAGGCCCGCGTTGCGCCCGATGATCGCGCGCATCACGGCAAGATACGGCACCATGCTGAACGCGGCCCAGCCGATGAAGGCCAGCGCATACGGAAACTGCGCCAGGAAGGACGCGACGAACAAAAAGGGCGGCGGATAGTGCCAGGCGAAATGACCGACGAAATCCTGCTTGAGCAGCGCGAGCTCGACCTGCTTCTGGATGTCCCAATCCCAGGCCTGCGCGGGATGACCTTCGAGCGCCAATTGTCCCGCCGCCCAGACATTGACGAAGTCCGTGGGGATGCCGCGTCCGTCCGCGTCGAAGATCCAGATGTGGGTGAGATAGGCGGTCGGAAAATACGCCAGCGTGACGACCGCCAGCACGAAGGAGACGTTGAGGAGCGTCGCGGGGAGCACGCCGTGACGACCAATCGCAGGCTGAACGGACGGAGCTTCGGCCATGCGGCCTTCCTTGACGCAATACCGTGACGCGAGATCCGTTCAAGCCGTACACCCGCGGGCTTGAAGGAGGCTTAAGCTCGATGGTCGAACGCCGCGCGGCGACACCGGGCAACGCAAAAGGGCCCCGCCGATGACGGGGCCCTTCGCTATTCGGGATCGTCCGGCCTTACTTGAGGCTGGTCGAGATCGAGGTGAACTTGGTGTTCAGCGTGGTGCCGAGATTGTTGACGACGGTGATGATCGCCAGCGCGATGCCGGCGGCGATCAGGCCGTATTCGATGGCGGTGGCGCCGGATTCATCCTTGAGGAAACGCGCAACGAGGTTCTTCATAGAGTGCTCCAAATGAGTACACGAGGCTACAACTGATCTGGTCTTTTCGGCTTCCCAGCGCCGCCCGACCGTGAAACCGAACCTAGAGGCAAAGACTTGCGCCGCAGTTAATTCGACCGCGTAAACACCAGGCGGATTGCATGTATTCGCCCATGGTAAATCCAGTTCCAGAATAATCCGTTAAATTGTAGGGAAATGAAACCGGCCGAAAGCAGCCGATTTACCCGAAGTTATGACCGGCGTGGTCCAATGCCGCCCGCTCGGACCGACAACGACAGGACGACGAGGCGGCATGTCCCTTTCCTTTGCCAACAGCATCGCGGTGCTGGGCCGCCCGCGCGCCCTGGTGCCGCTGTGCGTCGGTGCCGGCGCCTATCTGTTCTTCCTCTTCCTCGGCGACACGCTGCTTCACGATTCCGACTCGTTCTGGCAGATCAGGATCGGGCAATGGATCCTCGACCACGGCGCCCTGCCCACCACCGATTTCTATTCCTTCACGCGCACGGGTGCGCCGTGGATCTCGACGTCGTGGCTGTCGCAGGTGGCCCTCGCCTACTCCCATGCCCACTGGGGCTGGGCCGGCCCCGTCATCCTCACCGCAGCCGCCGTCGCGCTCGCGCTCGCAATCCTGGTCCATCTGCTCGAGGCGCATATCGAGGCACCGCGCGCAGTGCTGTTCGCGATGCTGGCGCTGCTGCTGTCGATCCATCATGTGCTGGCGCGCCCGCACATTCTGGCGCTGCCCGTGATGGTGGCGTGGGTCGGCCTGCTGATGGCGGCTGCGAGCCGCAGGAGCGCCCCGTCCTGGACCTGGCTGCCGTTGATGGCGCTCTGGGCCAACCTGCATGGCGGCTTCGTGCTCGGGCTTGCCCTGATCGGTCCGATCTCGCTCGAGGCGGTCGAGCATGCCGAGAAGGGTCGCCGGCTTGCCTTGTTCATGCGCTGGGTGCTGTTCGGAATCGGCGCGCTGATCGCGAGCTGCTGCACGCCCTATGGCTGGCGGACGCTGCAGGGCGCGACCAACATCCTCAGCCTCGGCGAGCTGCTGTCGCTGATCCTCGAATGGATGCCGGCGAACTTCGCCACGTTCACGCCGTTCGAAGGCGCCCTGCTCGCTCTGATCGCATTCGGCTATTATCGCGGCCTGGTGCTGTCGGCGCAGCGGATCTTCCTGATCCTGTTCCTGACCTGGAGCGCGCTGACCCATGTCAGGAGCATCGACGCCTTTGCCTTCCTGCTGCCGCTGGTGCTGGCAAAGCCGCTCGGCGAGATGTTCCCGCGACCGGCGCCTGACGCCGCCGGTGCCGAGCGCTGGCCGGCCCGCTACGTG
>JAEYTQ010000280.1 GCA_023433965.1 Pseudomonadota bacterium
CGACATGGGCGCCGCGATCGACCGCCGCCAGCGCGGGCTTCAGTCCAGCCGCACCGCTCACCGCCGCCATGACCCACTCGGCCGGACGCGCGCCGGCCTCGATCACCGCGCTTTCGCCGGCACCGCATTCGGTGCTGGTGCCCGCCAGCGCATCCCTGAGTTCGCCGAGCTTGGAGGTATCAGCAATCGCGACGTAACGCGCCGAGAATTCCCGCGCCAGCTTGGCCAGCGCTGCTACATTGCCGTTCGCCGTCAGCGCCTCGACGCGATAGCGCTCGGGCGAGGCGCGCAAGAGATCCATCGTGCTGTCGCCGATCGAGCCGGTGGCGCCGAGAACGGTGACGCTGCGGACGTCGGAGGCCGCAAGCCTGTTGTTACGCAATGGGACCGCGCTCATAGCCTCACCAAACCATAAGACCGCTTCCGGCGCTATGCACACCATGGCGGAGAAAGCCGATAATCCATGCCGCCAGGATGGCGGCGACAAAACCGTCCAGGCGGTCCATAAGCCCGCCATGCCCGGGAATTAAGTGACTGGAATCCTTGACTCCGAAGCGCCGCTTCACCGCGGATTCGAACAGATCACCCAAGGCGGACACCACCGACAGGACAGCGGCGACGAGCAGCAACGGTGCCAGCCTCCCAAGTCCGCAGGCGGCGAAGCCGGCCGCAACCGCAAGGCTCGCCGCAAAGCCGCCGAGCGCTCCGGCCCAGGTCTTCTTCGGGCTCACCCGCGGCCACAGCTTCGGCCCTCCGATGCTGCGACCGGCGAAATAGCCGCCGATGTCGGTCGCCCATACCACCAGCAGCACGAACATCAGCGCGGAGAAGCCGTTGACGAGATCCTTCCGCACCAGGATCGTGGCCAGCAGTGCCGCCGCTGCATAGGCAAAGCCCGTGGCCGCCCACAGGAACTTGCCGCGCGCCATCAGCGTCACGATCGCACCGCCGATCAGACCGGTGACGACCGAGGTCTTGAGCGCGCCAAAAGCGACCGAGGCCCCCATCATCGCGATCACGATCGTCCCTGCCCCGGTCAGCGCGGCCGATCCCGCGCCCACCACCATCAACCATTCCGCGAACAGTCCGATCGAGACCAAAGTCACGAGAAGCGCCCACAGCCAGCCGCCGGCATAGGCGATCGCGATGGTCAGCGGCGCCAGCACCAGCGCCGCGAGGATTCGCAGCACCAGATTGCTCTGGGCAGGCTTGGCGGGCGCCGGTGCGGCGTCGTGTTCGCTCACGAGGCGGTTTTCGCGATCAGGCCGCCGAAGCGGCGCTCGCGCCTGGCGAATTCGGCGATCGCCCCCTCCAGCGCCGCCTTATCGAAATCGGGCCAGTGGATCGGCACGAAAACGAGCTCGCTATAGGCCGCCTGCCACATCAGGAAGTTGGACAGGCGCTGCTCACCGCTGGTGCGGATGATGAGATCGGGGTCCGGAATGTCGGGCGCATCGAGATGCGCGCCAAGCGTCTCGGCGTCGATCGTTGCAGGATCGCGCCTCCCTTCCGCGACCTCGCGGGCGAGCTTTTGCGCCGCCTTGGCGATCTCCTGTCGCGAGCCGTAGTTGAAGGCCACGACGAGCGTCAGGCGCGTGTTGTCGCGCGTCAGCTCCTCGGCCTCGTTGAGGAGCGCGCAGATGTCGCTCTCGAGCCCCTCGCGCTCGCCGATGATGCGGACCTTGACGCCGTCGCGATGCAGGCTGGCCAGATCGTTGCGGATGAAGCGCCGCAGCAGGCCGAACAGGTCGCCGATCTCGCTCGCCGGGCGCGACCAATTCTCCGAAGAGAACGAGAAGATGGTGAGATAGCGGATGCCGAGCTCGTGCGAGGCGCGCACGACGCGGCGCAGCGCGTCCACACCGCGGCGATGCCCTTCCGCACGCGGCAAGCCGCGCGCGGCCGCCCAACGCCCGTTGCCGTCCATTATGATGGCGACATGCGCGGGCGCCTCGGACCTGTCGGGTCCTTCCGTTGCGGGCACGGCGGCGTTGGACATGAAGGCGATGCCTTAAACCGTGAGGATCTCTTTTTCCTTGGCGGCCAGCAACTGGTCGATCTCGGCGATGGTCGCGTCGGTCGCCTTTTGCACCTCGTCGGCGTGGCGTTTCTGATCGTCCTCCGACATCTCGTGATTCTTCTCGAGCTTCTTGAGCACGTCGAGGCCGTCGCGGCGGACGTGGCGCGCGGCGACCTTGGCGGCTTCCGCGTATTTGTGCGCGACCTTCACCAGCTCCTTGCGGCGCTCCTCGTTGAGCTCGGGGATGCGCAGGCGCAGCACCTGGCCTTCGGTCGCCGGCGACAGGCCGAGATTGGAATCGACGATCGCCTTCTCCACGGCCTTGACCATCGACTTGTCCCAGACCTGCACCGAGATCAGGCGCGGCTCCGGCACGCTGACGGTAGCGAGCTGGTTGAGCGGCATGTGGCTGCCATAGGCCTCGACCTGCACCGGATCGAGCATCGAGGCGGAGGCGCGCCCCGTGCGCAGGCCGCCGAGCTCGTGCTTGAGAGACTGGACTGCGCCCTGCATGCGGCGCTTGATTTCGTTGAGGTCGAAATTACCCGTGGCCATCACGTTTCTCCTTCAAAATCCCGACGACCGCTCCCGCGCCCTTCCCTTTCGGGCGCGCCGGGCGGGCGTCAGCCGGCGACGATGGTTCCGTGGCCGACACCACGCAGAATCGCGCCGATCGACCCCAGCTCAGCGATCGAGAATACGATGATAGGCAGCGATGTCTCGCGGGCAAGCGCGAAGGCGGTCGCATCCATCACCTTGTAGCCGCCCTCGATCGCCTGCGAATGCGTCAGGCGGTCGAACCGCGTGGCGGTCGGATCCGTCTTCGGGTCGGCCGAATAGACCCCGTCGACATTGGTAGCCTTCAGCACCGCTTGCGCGCCGATCTCGGCGGCCCGCAGCACCGCGGTCGTGTCGGTGGTGAAGAACGGATTGCCGGTCCCGCCGCCGAGCAGCACGATCCGGCCCTCGGCCAGGTATTTGTGTGCCAGGGTGCGGGTGAACAGCTCGGAAATCTCCGGCATGACGAAGGCCGACAGGGTCCGGGCCGGCGTGCCCTTGCGCTCGATCGCCGCTTCCAGCGCGAGGCAGTTCATCATGGTGGCGAGCATGCCCATGGTGTCGCCGGTGGTACGCGAGACCCCGCGGGACGAAACCTCGACGCCGCGGACCATGTTGCCGCCACCGATCACGACCGCGACCTCGGTGCCGAGATGGCGGGCCGCGATCAGATCGTCCGCAACCCGGTCGACGGTCGGCTGATCGATGCCAAAGCCCTGCTGTCCTGCGAGATATTCGCCGGACAGCTTGATCACGACGCGACGATAGACCGGATCAGTCATGGGCACTTTCCTTGTCCGGCGCCGCTTCCGGCGGCACGCCGGAAGGAGGTGTTCCGGCGCTTACTTCTTGCCGCTGGCCGCCGCGACCTCGGCAGCGAAGTCGCTTTCCTGCTTCTCGATTCCCTCACCGAGAGCATAGCGCACAAAGCCCGCGACCTTCACGGGACCGCCGACCTTGCCTTCGGCTTCCTTCACCGCCTGGGCCACCGACTTGCCGGTGTCGTGGATGAAGGCCTGCTCGAGCAGGCAGACTTCCTTGTAGTAGGTCTTGAGGCCGGACTCGACGATCTTCTCGATCACGTTCTCGGGCTTGCCCTGCTGGCGGTACTTGTCCGCAAGCACGTCCTTCTCGCGCTTGACCACGGCCGGATCGAGGCCGGACGGATCGAGCGCCAGCGGGTTGGCGGCCGCGACATGCATCGCGATCTGACGGCCGAGCGCAGCGAGCTCGTCGGCCTTGCCCGGCGATTCGAGCGCAACGATCACGCCCATCTTGCCGGCACCGTCGATGACGGCGCCGTGGACATAGTGCGAGACCACGCCCTGGCTCACTTCGAGCTGGGCGGCGCGGCGCAGCGTCATGTTCTCGCCGATGGTGGCGATCGCGTCATTGATCGCGGTCTCGATCGTGACGTCGCCGACCTTGGCCGCCTTGATCTTCTCGACGTCGGCCCCGACGTCGAACGCGACCTGGGCGATCATCTTGACGAGGCCCTGGAACTGGCCGTTGCGCGCGACGAAGTCGGTCTCGGAGTTGACCTCGCCCACGACACCCTTGGTACCTTTGGTGCGGGCGCCGATCAGGCCTTCGGCCGCGACGCGCCCCGACTTTTTGGCGGCCTTGGACAAGCCCTTCTTGCGCAGCCAGTCCTGCGCCGCTTCCATGTTGCCGTCATTTTCGGTCAGCGCGGCCTTGCAGTCCATCATGCCCGCGCCGGTCGACTCGCGCAGGTCCTTGACCATCGCAGCTGTGATCGTTGCCATCGTTGAAAATCCTTTGTGCCTGCCGGTTTGCCGCAGCGTGGCTGTGACGCGCCCCGCCGCGATCCATCTCAGGAATTCTGGTCAACTGAAATGGTGGCCGGATCCTATCCGGCCAACCCATCGTTCTTTTTGACTATTCCGCTTCCGCGGTCAGCGCCTTGGCCTTCGCCACCCAGGCGTCCGCGCGGCTCGGCAGACCGACTTCTTCGCCGATCGTGTGCGCAGTGTCGTGGTCGAGCTCGGCGAGCTGCCAATAGTGGAAGATGCCGAGGTCGTTGAACTTCTTCTCGATCGCACCCGAGACGCCCGGGAGCTTCTTGAGGTCGTCGGCGGTGCCGCGCGGACCCGCAAGACCCTGGAAGCCGCTCGACGACGCAGCCGGCAGCTCTTCGGGGAGCGGCTGAGCGGAGGCACCGACGTCGATGCCCGAATCGCCCTGCGCACGCGAGATTCCGTCGATCGCCGCGCGCGCGATCTGGTCGCAATACAGCGAGATCGCACGACCGGCGTCGTCATTGCCCGGCACCACATAGGTGATGCCCTTCGGGTCCGAATTGGTGTCGACGATCGCGGCGACCGGGATGTTGAGGCGCTGGGCCTCCTGGATCGCGATGTCTTCCTTGTTGGTGTCGATCACGAAGATCAGGTCGGGCA
>JAEYTQ010000281.1 GCA_023433965.1 Pseudomonadota bacterium
TCCGCCTGTGCGCCGCGCTTCCTCAAGCATACCGGCCCAGCCCTGGTATTCGACGACTATCCCGCGATGAAGAAGGCGGTCGATGATCCCAACCTGGACGTCACCGAGGACCACATCCTGATCCTGCGCAATGCGGGGCCGCAAGGAGGGCCGGGCATGCCGGAATGGGGCATGCTCCCGATCCCGACAAAACTGGTGAAGCAGGGCGTGCGCGACATGGTGCGCATCTCGGACGCGCGCATGAGCGGCACCAGCTACGGAGCCTGCATCCTGCACGTCTCGCCGGAGTCCTACATCGGCGGTCCGCTGGCGCTGGTGCAGAACGGCGACCGCATCACGCTCGACGTCGCCGCGCGCACCATCAATCTCGACGTGAGTGAAGCCGAGCTCGCCAAGCGCCGCGCCGCCTGGAAGCAGCCCGCGCGCCGCTTCGAGCGCGGCTATGGCTGGATGTTCACCAAGCACATCAAGCAGGCCAATGACGGCTGCGACTTCGACTTCCTCGAGACCGGTTTCGGCGCGCCGATCGGCGAGCCGTCGATTTATTGACCGTCGTTCCGGGGCGCGAAGCGAACCCGGAACCTCGAGATTCTCAGGTGCGCAATCGCGCACCGGAGTCCGGCTTCGCCGCCCCGGAATGACGAAAGAGAGAGCGTGCCAATGTCCAAACTCACCGAAGCCACCCGCAACAAGCTCAAATCCGTCTCCACCGCCACCGTCGCCACGGCGCTGTTCAAGCGCGGCCTGCGCATCCAGATGATCCAGGATGTCCGCCCCTTGAGCCCGGACCAGCCGACCATGGTCGGCGAGGCCTTCACGCTGCGCTACATGCCGGCGCGCGAGGACCTCAACACTATCGACGTGTTCAGGGACCGCTCCCATCCGCAGCGCAAAGCGGTCGAGGATTGCCCGCCGGGCGCGGTGCTGGTGATGGACAGCCGCAAGGATGCGCGCGCGGCCTCGGCCGGCGCAATCCTGGTTACGCGGCTCATGAAGCGCGGCGTCGCCGGCGTCGTCACCGACGGCGGCTTCCGCGATTCCGCCGAGATCGCCAGGCTGGGCTTTCCCGCCTACCACCATCGTCCCTCGGCGCCGACCAACCTCACGCTGCACCAGGCGATCGAGATCAACGTGCCGATCGGCTGCGGCGATGCGCCGGTGTTTCCCGGCGACGTCATCCTCGGCGACGCCGACGGCGTCATCGTCATCCCCGCGCATCTCGCGGACGAGATCGCCAGCGAGACTTTCGAGATGACCGCGTTCGAGGACTTCGTCACCGAGGAAGTCGGCAAGGGACGCGGCATCTTCGGCCTCTATCCCGCCACCGATCCGCAGACGCTGACCGACTTCGCGGAGTGGCGGAAGACGAACGGGAGGTAGTGCGGCCGCAGAAAGCGGGCTACGGGCTCAAGCCTCCGCCATTCCGGCCGCCCACAGTGCGAACGCATAGACGATCGCGACTTCATCGAGCCGGTCGAATCGTCCCGAGGCGCCGCCATGGCCGGCGCCCATGTTGGTGCGCAAGAGGACCGGGCCGCCCCCGCGCATGGTGGCGCGCAGTCGGGCGATCCACTTGGCGGGCTCCCAGTAAGTGACCCTGGGATCGGTCAGTCCGCCCATGGCGAGGATGGCCGGATAGTCCTTTGCCGCGACGTTGTCGTAGGGCGAGTAGGACAGGATGGTGCGGAAATCGGTCTCGCTCTCGATCGGGTTGCCCCATTCCGGCCATTCCGGCGGCGTCAGCGGCAGCGTGTCGTCGAGCATGGTGTTGAGCACGTCGACGAACGGCACCTCGGCGACGATGCCCGCGAACAATTCGCCGGCGCGGTTGGCGACCGCGCCCATCAGCATGCCGCCGGCAGACCCGCCATGGCCGACGATCCGTTTCGCGCTGGTGTATCTGGCATCGATCAGCGCGCGGGCGCAGGCTGCGAAATCGTCGAACGAGTTCGTCTTCTTCTCGCGCTTGCCGTCGAGATACCAGCCCCAGCCCTTGTCGGCGCCGCCGCGGATATGGGCGATGGCGTAGACGAAGCCGCGGTCGACCAGCGACAGGCGATTGGCGCTGAACGAGGCCGGCATCGCCATGCCGTAGGAGCCGTAGCCGTAGAGCAGCAGCGGCGCGGTGCCGTCGAGCGCGAGCCCGCGGCGATAGAGAATCGAGACCGGCACCTCGGCGCCGTCATGCGACGTCGCCATGATGCGCGTGGTGACGTAGTCGGCGGCATCGTGGCCGGAGGGAATCTCCTGCCGCTTGCGCAAGGTACGCGTGCGCTTGACCATGTCGTAGTCATAGACTTCCGCCGGTGTCGTCATCGACGAATAGGAAAAGCGCAAATTCGTGGTCTCGAACTCGTAGGAGCCCGTCGTGTCCAGCGAATAGGCGGCTTCCTCGAACGAAATCTCGTGCTCCTCGTTCGTCACGAGGTCGCGGATCACGATCGCCGGCAGCGCATGGGAGCGCTCGAGCCTCACGAGATGACCGGCATAGAGGTCGATGTCGATGATGTAGAGACCGGTGCGGTGCGGGATCAGGTCGCGCCAGTTCTTGCGCTCGGGCGAGGCGAGCGGCGCGGTGACGATCTTGAAGTCGATGGCATCGTCGGCGTTGGTGAGGATGAACAGCTCGTCGCCGCGATCGGCGAGCGAATATTGCACGCCTTCCTCGCGCGCGGCGACCAGGCGCGGCGGCGCCTCGGGGTGGGCGAGATCGATCAGCCGCTGCTCGCTGGTCTCGTGGTCGCCGCCCGCGATCACGCAGAAGCGGCCGCTGGTGCTCTCGTGCAGATGGGTGAACCAGCCGGC
>JAEYTQ010000283.1 GCA_023433965.1 Pseudomonadota bacterium
GCGAGCCACAGCCAGCCAGGGGCCGGGCTCGCCTGCGTCCCATCTAGACCGACGGGTAGCAAAATGAGTCCGTCGAGCAGTCGCCGCCCTCGAGCCTGATCTGGTGCGCACGATATCCGTCGGGGAAGCTCACGAAATAGTCCTTGTCGAGCTCGAGGCCACCGTTGCGGCCGACATTGGCCATGACTTCCGCGCCCGGAACCCCGTCCGGATAGAACTGGTCGTCCCACGTGGAATAGAGCGAATTAGTCCAGTACACCCGCCGGCCGTCGCGGCTGATCTCGACCATCTGCGGACCCGCCGCAAACGCCTTGCCGTTCGGATGTGGCGTGCGGCGCGCGATCCCGCCGATGTGGACGGAGCCCGCAAGCTTGGGCTTTCTGGGATCGCTGACGTCGTACTGGCGCATTTCACCCGTCCCCCAGCACGAGACATAGAGAAACCGGTCGTCCATCGACAGGTCGATGTCGCTCACCAGCGGCGGCACGGCGCCAAATCCCTGCAGCAGCGGCGGCAGCTTCTCCTTGGGCGCGGGTTCGGGAGGGATCGTCGCCGTCTTCTCGGCATGGAATTTTCCGCCCTCGCGCCACCAGGTCCAGATCGATGCTTCGAGATTGGAGGTGTCGACCACGACGCCGACGAAGCCGTACTCGCGAACCGGATCGTGCGCTGGCCGCACCTCCAGCGCCATCTGATGATTGGCGCCGAGATCTATGGTCTGGACGTTGCGGCGGGCGCGAAGATCCCAGAAGTGGAGACGATGGCCATATTTGTTCGCAAGCAGATCTTCGGGGACGATCCCGTTCTCGAACTGCGGCGGCAACGCCCATTCGCTCGTCACCATGTAGTCGCGCGGCAGATTCCACCAGAAATCATAATGCAGCGTCTGCGGGCCACGGTCGATCTCCCATCGTCCAAGTACTTCGAACGTCTCGCAATCCATGATGAAGACGCCTGGAGGTCCGTTGGTGCCGTCCTTGCCGCCGCCGCCCAGCGTGCTCACATAGATGCCGTCCGGCCCGCAATGGACCGTGTGCGGCCGCGAGTAGCCGGTCTTCCTGAAGACCTCCTCCGGCTCGATGATCTTGTGGATCTTGGCTTGGGTGGGATCGGGCTTGGTATCGATGATGTAGATCCGCGACGAGCGCAGCCCGGGAATGATGAGATAGCGCCGCTCGATGAAGGCGTGTCCGGCGAGCGGCGACAGAGCGGAGGAGCATGCATTCCAGCCGAAATGATGAAACTCATCACCCTTGTTGGGCATCGTGACGGTGTGGACGATCTGGCTATAAGTCGGCGATCCCGGCTTGACGTCGATGACCGCGAGAGCATCCGGCTTTGAGAAATCCGGACTGAGCAGCAAGGTGTAGGCAAAGTTCTCCGCAGGCGCTTCCATCGCAAGCTTGGGCGATGCGTGAAACGTGGGATCCGGCCTCATCGTCATGGCACTGCCTCCCTGTTCTGTCGGTTCGCGCCAACCTGACTCGGGATCAAGGCATAAAGAAGAGGTATTCCGAGACGTCTTGGGATTCTCCGCAGGGCCGGTTGGCGAACATACAATATGCCATCGCCGGGCTGCGCGAAACTGGCGGAATCGCGTTACTTCGACGCCGTCAGCCGGCGAAGTGAGGTTGAGGGCGGCCTCTCTCTTTCGATGTCGTCCCCGCGAACGCGGGGACCCTTAAGCCCCAGGGACGGTTATGAAGCGAGCTGCCAAACCCGAGTCTTCGTCAGGCGTCTGCCTTGGTTATGGGTCCCAGATCTGCGCGCGCTTGAGGCGCGCTTGTCCGGGACGCCACTGAATCTTTGGCTCCGCTACTTCCCCCACCGCAGCGCCAGCGCGTCCCTTTCCTTGGCGAGCTCGAGCAGGCCCGCCCGCGTTGTCGGATGCAGCGGCTGCAAGGGATGCCTCACCGCGTCCGATTTGATCACGCCGCCGGCCTGCATCATCACCTTGCATGCGATCAGGCCACATTGACGGTTCTCGTAATTGATCAGCGGCAGCCAGCGCTCATAGGCGGCCTTCGCCTCTTCGCGCTTCCCCGCGAAATAGGGATCGACGATCTGGCGGATGCCGTCGGGATAGCCGCCGCCGGTCATGGCGCCGGTGGCGCCGGCATCGAGATCGGCGAGCAGCGTGATCGCCTCCTCGCCGTCCCAGGGACCCTCGATGTCCTTGCCGCCCGCCTCGATCAGGCTGCGCAGCTTGGCGGCGGCGCCGGGCACCTCGATCTTGAAATAGCGGATGTTGGAGAAATCGCGCGACAGCCGTGCGAGCAGATCAACCGAGAGCGGGGTGCCGGCAACCGGCGCGTCCTGGATCATGATGGGAATGTCGATCGCGCCGGAGAGCACCTTGAAGAACTCGACGATGCCCTTCTCGGGGACCCGAAAGGTCGCGCCGTGATAGGGCGGCATCACCATCACCATGGCGGCACCCGCCGCCTCGGCCTGCCTGCTGCGCGCCGCGCACACGGCCGAGCTGAAATGGGTGGTGGTGACGATCACGGGAACCCGGCCGGCCACATGCTCCAGTACCGCATGCATCACGGTTTCGCGTTCGGCGTCGGTGAGCACGAACTGCTCGGAGAAATTGGCGAGGATGCAGACGCCGTGTGAGCCGGCGTCGATCATGAAATCGATGCAGCGGCGCTGGCCTTCGAGGTCGAGCTCGCCGCGCTCGTCGAAAATGGTGGGCGCAACCGGGAACACGCCTCGATAGGGGCGCTGAGCCTTGTGTGCGGTGACCGGCATCGAACTCTCCATCCCTGATGTGTCTTACGTCGGGCCGCGCTCACCGAGCGAGGCGGCCCAGATGTAGCCGCCGCGCGGATCGGCGGCAATGCCCGCGCAAGATGGGATGGAAAGAGTCCGGAATCAGGCCGTCTTCACCGCGCCCAGGAAGCCCTCCACCGCGACACGGAGACGATCGGCGTCGGCCGACATCTTCTTGACGGACTCCGACAGCACCGTGCCGGCGTTGCCGGTCTCCTGGTTGAGCCTGGCGACGCTGCCGATGGTGTCGGTGACCTCGCGGGTGCCTTGCGCGGCCTGCTGGAAATTGCGCGAGATTTCGGTAGTGGCCGCGCGCTGCTGCTCGACCGCGGCGGCAATCGCGGTCATCTTCTCGTCGATGCCGCTGATGGCCCCGCCGATCGAGCGGATGGCGGCGACCGCCTGGCCGGTGGCGCTCTGGATCTCCTCGACCTGACGCGAGATTTCTTCCGTCGCCGTCGCGGTCTGCGCCGCGAGGCTCTTGACCTCGCCGGCGACCACGGCGAAACCGCGGCCGGCCTCGCCAGCGCGCGCCGCCTCGATCGTGGCGTTCAAGGCCAGGAGGTTGGTCTGAGCGGCGATGGCGTTGATCATCTTCACGACCTCGCCGATACGGCTTGCGGTCTGGTCGAGAATCTCGACCGTCGCGTTGGTCTGCTCGGCCTGCGCAACGGCCTCGCGGGCCTCGCGCGCGCTCGACTGCACCTGCGCGGAGATCTCGCCGACGGACGCCGACAGCTCTTCGGTCGCGGCCGCGATGGTCTCGAGATTGTTGGTGGCCTGCTCGGCCGCGGAGGAGACCGCGGCGGTCTGGCTGCTCGATTCCGAGACCAGCGAACGCACGCCGCTCGCGGTGGCATCGAGCTCCTGCGTCGAGGCCGCAACACTCTGGATCACCGCCTGCACAGTATCGTCGAAGCTGCGGCAGGCCGCATCGACGGTGCCGGAGCGGGCGAGTTGCAGCGCCTGCTGCGATTCGCGTTCCTGGCCGAGGCGCTCGGCGGTCGCCGCGCTCTCGCGCAGGCTTTCGAGCGCGGCAGCCATGGTGCCGAATTCGTCTGGATGCCGGGATTGCGGCACCGGCGTCGCATAGTCGCGTGCACTGATACGGGCGATGGCATCGAGGATCGCGCGCACCGGTCGCATCAGGCGGTTGCGCACCACGAACACGCCTGCGAGAGTCACGGCAAGTGCGAGCAGGAAACCGAAGGACTGCACGATGAGATTGGTGAGGGCCTTGGCCTGAACCGCCTCCGCGCGCGCGATCGACAGGTCGAGCGCCTTGTTCGCGACCGCGACGATGGGCGCGAAGGGCGCCTGGCACAACGCGTTCCATTCCGCGGCCGGCATCGCCGGACGGCCGCTGCCGTCCAGGTTTCTGGTGATATCGCCGATCTGCTTGAGCGCGCCGTCGGTCTTGGCGCGCGCCTCCTTGGCCGCATTGACGAGGTCCGGCGCCACGTCGGGTGCAGCCAGCAGCTCTTCCATGCCGGTCCAGCCGGGGGTGACGATGCCGTTCCAGCCCGCCACGGTCTGCTTCTGCGTCTCCTCGAGCGGCTTCGAGCTGTTGATGTTCGGGCGCAGCGTCGAGCACTGGATGCCGTAGCGGTCGCGCACCTGCCAGGCGAGGCGGCGGGCCTGGATCATGCGGGCAATGTAGGGATCGTTCATCCAGGCGCGGTTCGACACCGCAGTGGAAGCGAGATTGGCGGTTTCGATCACCTTGGTGACGGAATCGTACCACGGTGCGGTGCGCTCCACCTTCCGCTCGGCACGCGGCAGCTTGGCCTCGTCATAGAACAACTGAAACTTAGGCGCGGCTTCGTTCCAGCGTTGCTTCAGCGTTGCTGCGAGTTCGTCGCGCCGGGTGAATTCGACTGTGGAGAGCGCGGCGGCGATGGCGTCGAAGCCGGCCTGCTCGGCCTTCTCGGCAACGCCGAGCTTGGCGCGCGGATCGTCCTCGCCGAGCAGCGCGCTCTGGGCATCGCCGCGATTGTTGCGCAAGGCGACCACACCCTGGAAGATCGACTTGTCGGCATTCGCCAGCCGTTCAGTCTCCAGACTGTCGCTGTAGCGATTGAAGGCGCTGCCCATCTGGATCGCCGTGCTGGTCAGCGCGCCGGCGGCCAGCAGGGTCATCAAGACAAGGAGGAGCGTGCTTACCGATTTCTTAAAAATTGACATGGGTCGAGGGACCTAACTCTCAGGAAAGGCCACCTTGCACCGCGACATGCCAAAGTTTCGTTAAGGTTTTAGTTGAATCCGAGCGACCCAGCCTGCACCCATTCCGTATCCCCTATGCGACCCTGGTGAAATCCGGCGCACGGCGCTCCGCAAAGGCCGTGAACGCCTCGCGCGCTTCGGCGGTGCGCAGGCGCTGCGCGAACTGCTCGCCTTCGGCCTGCATCTGCGCGACCAGCACCTCGCCGTTGCGCATCAGCTTCTTGGTCGCGGTGAGGGCGCCGGCCGGCTGGCTGGCAAGGCGCTGCGCCAGCGCGAGCGCTTCGGCATCGAGCCGGTCGAGCGGCACGACACGGTTGGCGAGGCCCCATTCCAGCGCCGATTTGGCCGGAACGATTTCGCCGAGCGCGAACATCTCGTAAGCCCGAGCGTGGCCGATGCGAGCCGGCATCAACAGGCTGGAGGCCGCCTCCGGCACCAGCGCAAGGCTAACGAACGGCGTCGACAGTTGCGCGTTGTCGGCGAGCACGACGAGGTCGCAATGCAGCAGCATCGTGGTGCCGACGCCGACCGCTCGGCCCTGCACGGCGGCGACCAGCGGCCGGGTGCAGCGCGCCAGCGACTGGATGAAGCGCACGACGTTGCGGCTGCCTTGCGACTTGCCGGCTGCGACAGCGGCGAACTCGCCGACGTCGTTGCCGGCGGTGAACATGTCGCCTTCGCCGCGGATCAGGATCACCCGCGCCGACGGATCGAACTCCGCGGATTCGATCGCATCCGCCAGCTTGCCGTACATTGCATCGGTCAGCGCGTTCTTCTTGTCGGGACGCGCCATTGTCAGCGTGAGGATTCCGCCCTTGCTCTCGATCCGGACGTACTCGGTCATTCGTCTGCTCCGTGTTATTCGTTTGAACTTCTTGGAAACTTGTCCTGAATGCTGGTCAGCCAGCGCGCGACGATCTCGATCTCCGCCGCCGTGAATCCGTCCGTCAGCGCCGCATTGACTTCCGCCGCTCCTGCTCTCGCCTGCGCCAGCGCGGCCCGCCCCTTCGGCGTCAGCCAGATGCGGAAAGCGCGGCCGTCCTCGCGATCGGCCCGCCGCTCGACCAGCCTCGCCGCAGCGCTGCGATCGACCAGGCCGGAGATTCCGGCCGGCCCCAGATCGAGTGCCGCACCCGCCTCGCCGATCAGCACGCCGTCCTGCCTGCCGAGGATGAACAGCAGTCCGGCCTGCGCCGGCGTCACATCGCTCTCGGGCCGCGCCGCCATCCAGCGCTGCAGGCGGCGATGTGCTACGCTCAACAGGTAGATCAGCCGATGGTGTCGCGCGCCGGCTCCTTTATTTCGCATGCGAAATAGATAGCCGGGCGTGAGGCGGTTGTCAAACGAGCGTTTCGGTACGGCGCGCAGGTGGAGCTCGACGGCCCGGTTAGGCTCGGGCCGGGCGTCAATGACGCGCTAGTGCTCGAACACCAGCCGTGCGCCGACCGTCCCCTCGAGGCTGCGGATCTGCTGGAGCAGTTCGCCGGAATCATGCCCGCCGAGATCGGCGTCGAGGACGACGTAGCCGAGGTCGCCCGCGGTCTCCAGATATTGCGCGGCGATATTGATGTCGCGCTGGAGGAAGACCTCGTTCAGCCGCCGCAGCATGCCCGGCACGTTGCGATGGACATGGCTGAAGCGCGCGCCGGAGGGGCGGAGATGCAGTTGCACCTCCGGGAAATTCACCGCGCCCATGGTCGATCCCGTGACGAAATAGTCGACCAGCTTGCGCGCGACCTCGCCGCCGATGCGCTCCTGCGCCTCCTCGGTCGAGCCGCCGATATGCGGCGTGAGGATCACGTTCTCGAGGCCCTGCACCGGGCTGTTGAAGCGATCCGCGTTCGAGGACGGCTCGACCGGAAACACGTCGACGGCCGCGCCGGCGAGATGACCATCGCGCAAGGCGCGCGCCAGCGCATCGAGATCGACCACGGTGCCGCGGCTGTTGTTGATCAGGAACGAGCCCGGCTTCATCGCCCGCAGCTCCCTCTCGCCGATCATGCCGGCGGTCTCAGGCGTCTCCGGCACGTGCAGGCTGACGACGTCGCTCTGCGCCAGCAGCTCTTCCAGCCGTTCGACCGGCTCGGTGTTGCCGTGACGGAGCTTGTCGGTGCGGTCGAAATAGATCACCCGCATGCCCATGGCTTCGGCGAGGGTCGAGAGCTGCGAGCCGATATTGCCGTAGCCGACGATGCCGAGCGTGCGGCCGCGCACCTCGCGGCTGCCGGTCGCCGACTTGTCCCAGCCCCCCTGATGAGCCGACACCGAGCGCGGAAAGATCCGCCGCAGCAGCATCACGATCTCGCCGACCACGAGCTCGGCGACGCTGCGCGTGTTGGAGAACGGCGCGTTGAAGACCGGAATACCGCGCTTGCGCGCCGCCGCGAGATCCACCTGGTTGGTGCCGACGCTGAAGCAGCCCACAGCGAGCAGCTGGTCGGCCGCGGCGAGCATCTCATCGGTGATCTGGGTGCGCGAGCGGATGCCGAGCAACGACACGCCCTTAAGCGCGCGCCGCAGATCCTCGCCGTCCAGCGCCTTGGTCAGCCGCTCGATATTGGCGAAGCCCGCGCTCCTGAACAGGTCGACAGCGCTATCATTGACGCCTTCGAGCAGCAGCGCCTTCGCACTCCGCTCGGGGCTTTGGCCTGGGGCTGACATGGTGTCTCCATAGATATGAGCTTGTCGCAGCTCATAGACCGCGGACGATGCGCGGCACAATAGGGGTGCGGATACGGGGGAAGATGGCGGGACCGGTCGATGTGCTTGCATCCCCACCAGCGTCGTCACATCTGCGCGCACAATTGCCGATCCGTCATCCTTCGAGGGTCGCTGAAGAAGCGGCCACCTCTCAGGGTGACGGAATTTAGAGTCAAATCACATAAAACCCGTGCGTGCCGTCGCGGCGGAGCTGCTCGACGAGGCCGTATTCCCAGTCGAGATAGGCCTGCATCGCAGCTTCCGCCACATCGGTCCCCTCATAGGGCCGGCGGTAGCGGCGGGCTGGATCGGGCTTCGGCAAGACGTGCGGCGGACCGATCTCGAGCGCACCGTCATAGCCACCTTCGAGCACATAGACCTCCCAGCCCATTTGCGCCAGCCAGGACGCCGTCATGTCGGCGCGGATGTTTCTGTCGTCCGTCAGGACCATGCGCGCGCCGCGCACCGGCGCGGCCATGTCGGTTTCCTGGACGAGCTGGCCGCCGGGATAGTGGCGGAAACCGGGGAGATGACCGGCGGCATAGTCCTCGGCGTCGCGCACGTCGAAACGATAAAGCGTGCGATCGGTCTGCGCGGCAAGCGCCGACATCTCGTTCGCCCCGATATGGCGAACACCGGCGCGATAGGCGACGTCGCGCGCCTTGGCCGGACCGCCCTCGACCGGACCGACCCCGCCGCGCCTGTCGGCGCCGTGATCCAGCGAATGCCGCGCCAGTGTCCAGCCGATCGTGCCGTTGCGCAGCGCTCGCACCTTGTTCGGCACGCCGGCGTTGATCAGCGACTGGGTGCCGATAATGGAGCGGGTACGGCCGGCGCAGTTGACGATGATCGTCGTTTCAGGGTCGGGTGCGGCCTGCCCTGCCCGCAGCACCAGTTCGGCACCGGGGACGCTGACCGAACCCGGAATGTTCATGGTCTCATATTCGTCGAAACGGCGCACGTCGAGGATGGCGATGTTGGCCTTGTCGGCAATGAGCCCTGCCACTTCGTCGGCGCTCAGCGAGGGCGTGTGGCGGCGCGACTCGACCAGCTCGCCGAAGGCCTTCGAATAGGAATTGACGTCCTCGAAAATCTCGAAGCTCGCATCGCGCCAGGCCTTCAGCCCGCCGTCGAGTGCGCTGACATTGGTGTAGCCGAGTGAAGCCAGATGCTCGGCGCCGGACGCGACGAGCCCCTCGCCGTCATCATAGAGCACGACCGCGACGTCCATGCGCGGCAGCCTGACTTCCGCCTCGACGGCAATCCGGTCCACGGCCATGTTGGCGGCGAACAGCGGATGGCCGGTGGCGAAGGCCGCCTCGTATCTGAGATCGAGCAACGCGATCTCCTCGCGCAGCAGCAGCGCACGGCGGATATGGGCGGGGGTGACGGTCGGAAGCTTCATGGCGTGGACCCTAGGAAGGACAGGCCATCGGCTTTTGGCCGATTAAGAGCGTGTTGGCTAGCCTCGTCGGCTCCGTCACTCGCCGGGAACGAGCCGTCCGAGCGGGGGCTGCGCCGGGCGCCGCAGCTTGCGGCGCGACAGGTAGAGCAGAATTCCCGTGACCGAGAACAACGGCATCAGGATCGCGGCAATCATGAAGGCGAGCTTGCCCGGCCAGCCCAGGATCGCGCCGCGATGAATGTCGTAGATCGCCGCGATGACCTTCTCGCCGAACGTCTTGTCGTCATAGCGCGCGGCGGAGACCACCAGGCCCGTGACCGCATCGATGCGAAATTCGTCGCGCGTGGCCTCGAGCGTTCTGTCTTTTGCCCATGACCGGATTCGCATCACCGTACCCGGGCCGGCCGGCAGCGTCAGCAAGGCCCGGGAGAACCGGCCGCTCTCCTCGCGCTGGAACGTCGTCCAGGCCGGATCGAATCCGAGCGGTGGCGTCGGCTCGGAATTGGCCGTACGCGACGGCTTTGCCGGCGTGTTTGGCTGCATCTTCGCTGCGGCGACGTGCGGACGCGCAAGCAACCAGGTCACGCCATCCTTGTACCATTCGAAAGAGAAATACAGTCCGGTAAGCGTCATGGCCAGGTAGATCGGCAGGATCCAGGTGCCGATCACGGCATGCAGCGACCGGTGCAGTCCGCGACCGCTGAGCCCGAGATTCGGCTGCAGCCATAAATTCACGCTGCCCCCGCGACGCGGCCAGCGCAGCACGAGACCCGAGACCAGCATGACGATCAGACCGAGCGCGACGGTGCCGGTGATCGGGCGCCCCCAACCCTTGCCGTCGCCGGGAACGAGCAGCCAGCGATGCAGCCGGCGCACGGTCGCGAAGAACGCTTCCCCGCGCGGCGAACCCAGCACGCGCGCGTCGTAGGGGTCGACATAGAGCGAGGCCGGCCGTCCGCCGTTTTCGTCTCGCGCGAAGCGGACATGGGCGGCGGCCGCCGGGTCGCGCGAGAGCGTGACGGCCGAAACCTTGCCCAAGTCCTGCGCCGCTTTCAGCCGCGCGACCAACGTGTCCGGCAGCAGCGCCGGCGTCCCGCGCGGCGCGACCCGCATGATGTCGACATTGAGACCATCGACGATCTCGTCCTCAAAAGCCATGATCGCACCGGTCAGAGCGATCAGGGCGAGCACCAGCGCGAGCACCAGGCCGACGACGGAATGGACCTGGAGCAGGACTGCCTTGACTGTGTGCCCGCGCAGCCACGTCATCGCTAGAACTTCACGGTCGCCGACAAAGATACGCGCCTTGCATCGCCGATCGCGACGCCGAGATTGTTCTGCGCGGACGTATAGTAGACCGTGTCGAACAGGTTCTTGACGTTGAGCTGATAGACGACGGGCAGCGTCTGCTGCTTCGTCTCGTAGGTCGCGAAGACGTCCGCGACCACATAGGACGGCAGCACGAACGTGTTCAACGCATCGCCGGGCCGGTCGCCGACGTAGCGGGCACCGCCGCCGAGCCTGAGCTGGCCGGGAAGCATGGTGCCGAAATCATAGACCAGATAGAGCGAAGCCGTGTTCATGGCCACGTTCTGCAACTGCTTGCCGGCATAGGTCGGATCCTCGGTCACGCGTGCATCGGTGTAACCATAGCTTCCGACCAAGCTCCAATGATCGGATAAGCGGCCGGTGACGTCGAGCTCGACGCCGCGGGAGCGCGCCTTGCCGGCCGCGGTGTATACGTTCACGCCGAGTACTGGGCTGAACTGGCTGACCAGCACGTTTCGCTTCTCGATGTCGTAAACCGCGAGCGTGCCTGAAAGACGCTTGTTGAGATCGAATTTGAGACCGGTCTCGTACTGTGTGCCTTCCTCCGGTGCGATGTTCGAGCCCAGCACGAACCCGCCGCTGTTGGCCAACGGCGCGATCGTCGAGTTCGGCTTCAGCGACTGGGTGTAACTCGCGTAGAGCGAGAGCTGGTCGGTGAGCTTGAGGACCGCTCCGCCGAGCGGGAGCACCGCATCCGCGGAGACGTCCGTGTTCACTCTGAATGGCTTTCCGCGCCCGGCCAGCTGGTCGTAGTCCATGTACCGCACCCCGCCGACCACAGCGAGCCGCTCGGTCAGATGCAGCGTGTCCTGGAAGAACAGCGACCACTGGCCGAGCTTGTCGGTCTGGGCGCTGTCGCTGTTCGAGACCGTCGTGCCCGGCCCGATCAGGCCGTAGACGGGATTGTAGACGTTGAAGGTCGGTGCCGCCTGCCGGATCAGATTGTCGCGGTAAATCGTGCGATACTGGCCGTCGCCGCCGAAC
>JAEYTQ010000338.1 GCA_023433965.1 Pseudomonadota bacterium
GCTACGGCCCCTCGCGCTTCGACAACGTCGAGTCATTCGGCTCCAGCTACACCACGCCGGGCTGGCAGCGCGCCCAGGCCAACCGGAATCGGGGCGGCGGCAGGAGCGGCGGTTTCGAGGAAGCGGCAGCGACGTTCTCCTCCTCGTCATCAGGCCCCGACTTCGGCAGCTTCTCCTCCCGCCGCCGCGGCCCCTTGACCATCGAGGGCGAGCTGGTCGCCAAATCCACCGGCACCTCCTCGGACTTCGCCCTGGACGATCGCGTCTTCCATCAGAAGTTCGGCTACGGCCGCGTCACCAAGATCGACGGTAACAAGCTCACCATCGCCTTCGACAAGGCCGGCGAGAAGAAGGTCGTGGACAGTTTCGTGCAGCGGGCGTGAGGCCCGGCATGCCTCACTACGTCGCCATCATCGACGACGCCGATCCGGACTCCGTCAGCCTGTGGTTTCCGGACCTGCCCGGCTGCATCTCCGGCGGCGACGACGTCGACGAGGCCCTGGAGAACGCGCCCGAAGCCCTCGCCTTCTATGCGCAGGAGCTGATCGCAGACGGCCGCGAGCTTCCCCCGCCGCGGACGCTCGCCGAGCTCGAGGCCGACCCGGAATTCGCGGACGACCTCAGGGACCACACGGCAGTCCTGGTCGAATGGCCGCCTCTCGCCGAGGCCGAGTGAGGACAGTTGGCCGCACCGGCGCAACTCTCGACGGTTCTCGCCCGAACGCCCCTTGACCAGCCCGAACTTCCCCGTATCAGATGCAGCCATGATCCGGGGCATCGCACTGATCTTGCTTGCATTGGGGATGCCGTCGCTTGCGGCGGCGGAGACCACGAGCTTTGGCGATTCGATCGCGAAGCTGGCGGCGAGCTGCGGCGCGGAGATCGTCGCCAATTGCCGCGGCGTCAACCCGGATTCGAACCGGCTGAAGGAGTGCCTGTCGCGCAACCGCGACGTGCTCTCGCCGCAATGCGCGAGCGATTATCTCGGCGTCTTCGAGGCCATCCAGAAGCGCGTTGCCGCGCGCGTCACGGTGGCGAACGCCTGCCAGCGCGAAATCGTCAAGGTTTGCGGCGGCTCGACCAAGGAGACCAGCAAGTCGGTGCCCTGTCTGGTCTCGACCCCCACGGGCATCAGCAACAACTGCCTGAAGGCCGTCGACGACGCGGGGTATCGCTGATGCGCGCGAAGGGGCTCGCGACCGCGGGACTGGGCATCGCGCTGGGCTTGGCCCTGCTCGCCGGCACGGCACGCGCGCAGACGGCGGCGCCGACCCGCGACGACATCATCGCCAAGCTGAACCGTTTCGAGCAGGCCGCCGAGGTCGATCTTCCCGCCCTGAAGCAGCAGGTGATGGAGCGCGCCAAGACCAGGATCAAGAACGATCCCGGTCCGGTAAACCGGCCGCTGATCGCGCCTGATCTCGCCAGCCTGCCCGCCTTCAACGCGCAGATCCAGTTCGACGCCGACACGCCGATCATCCAGCCGGCCTCCTACCAGACCGTCGGCCGCATCGCCGATGCGCTGGTGCATTCCTCGCTGCTGCCCTACACCTTCCTGATCGTCGGCCACGTCGAATCCAACTCCAAGACGCGCGAGGCGAATGCGATCCTGAGTCAGCGCCGCGCCGACGCGATCCGCGACGTGCTCGTCAACACGTTCAAGATCTCGACCAAGCGGCTGCATCCGATCGGCCTGGGCGAGGAGCAGTTTCTCGACCGGGCCAGGCCGACCTCCGCCGTCAACGGCCAGTTGCAGATCCTGACCTACGCCAAGCTGCCGGAGGAGGCGCCGCATCCGGCTGCGGCACCTGCGCCTGCGGCGAAAAAACCCGCCAAGAAGCGCTGAGCGCAGGCGGCTTCGTGCCTCGCGGAACCCCTTGAAGTCCCGAGCCTTTGTGATCTGTCTCACAGCGCAATGGCGCGGTTTTGCACGACAATAGTGCCGGTTTGTGCAGCGCCCTGTCAGGTGCTATAGCCACTGTTCGCCCTTCCCGACCCCGTGCCGCATGAGACCGAAATGGGTGGCTTTTTCCAACGCCAACTTGCCGTCTACGTCGAGTATCATCGCGATCCCCGGAACACGGCGATGCATGTGGTCGGCATCCTGCTGCTGTTCACTGGCGCCGTGCTTCCGCTGACACTGGTCAAGGTTCCACTGTTCGGTTTCGACGTCAGCCTGGCTGTGATCCTCGCCGCGCCGGTGTTGATCTATTGGCTGCTGCTCGACGTGGCGCTCGGGCTCGGCATTCTCGCCGTATCCATCGTGCTGTTTTCGGTTGCGACGACCATCGCGGCGCAGGTGGATACCGCGACGCTATGGGCGATTTTCGCTGCCCTGGTGGTGCTCGGCCTCGCCGCGCAGACCATCGGCCACAAGGTTTTCGAGGGGCGCGAAGCCTCGCTGTTCACTTTTCCTTCGCATCTTTTGCTTGGACCGATGTTCGTAATGGCGAAATTATTCATCGCATTGGGCTTCCGTCGCGACCTTGCCGCGATTTTGGCGCCTCTTCCGGCCAATTCCCTTTCGACCCGATAACTCCAAAAGCGAAACAGCAACCTTCTGCATGGCTCTCGTCCTGGTTACCGGTGGCAGTGGTTTCATCGGACATCATCTCGTAGAAGCGCTCTGCGCCCGCGGGCAGCAGGTTCGTGTTCTCGATGTCCGTGCGCCGACCGGAGCGAACGCCGACGTTGACCACGTCCAGGGTTCGGTGCTGGACGGCGCCGCGGTCGATGCTGCGATAGCCGGCGTCGATCAGGTCTATCACCTCGCCGGCCTGCCCGGCATGTGGGCTGCCAACAAGCGGGATTTCCACGAGGTCAATTGCCGCGGCACCGAAATCGTGCTCGCGGCGGCCATGAAGCGCGGGGTGTCGCGCTTCCTGCATTGCTCGACCGAGTCGATCCTGTTTCCTTATTCCGACCTCAAGGGCGTTCCCGCCGAAGAGGCGCTGCAGCCGGCCGAGGCGATGCCTGGCGCCTATACGCGATCGAAGGCGCTCGCCGAGCATCATGCTGCCAAGGCCGCAGCCGCGGGCTTCCCGCTCGTGATCGGCACGCCGACCATGCCGATCGGCGCCGCCGACAACAATCTGACGCCGCCGACCGCGATGCTCTGGTACTTCCTCCAGAAGAAGGTGCAACCGCATCTCGACTTCCTGGTCAACCTGGTCGACGTCCGCGACGTCGCCATGGGCCTCGTGCTGACGATGGAACGGGGCCGCCTCGGCCAGCGCTACATTCTCGGCGGCGATTGCGTTCCGCTCGGACGCATCCTGCGCATGATGTCGGCGATGGCCGGCCGCCGGCAGTTTCCGGTCGTCGTGCCCGGCAAGATCGCCGAGCTCTCCGCCATCCTGCTCGAATACGTCGCCGATCACATCACGCGCCGGCCGCCCAACGGCACCGCCGAGGGCGTCCGCATCGCGCTCGCCGCGAGCGACCTCTCGATCGGCAAGGCGCGCAGCGAGCTCGGCTATTCGCCGCGCCCGATCGAGCCGGTGTTGCGCGAAACCATCACCCATCTGCTCGCCCGCAACGGCCAGCAGGCCTCCGGCGACATCAAGCATCACGCGCTTTCCTCGCGCGCGAGCTGAAGCCGTCGCTTCAAACGCAAAGAACCTTCATGTCCTTCGATTTCAACAAGCTTCTCTCTGTCGCCTGGGGTGGCTGGACCACGGCCTGGCCGACGCAGCTGCTTGCCCTGCTCTGGGTCGCATTCCTCGCCAGCTGGGTCGGCGCCTCGTTCTGGCAGGGGCAAACCAAGAAGCAGGTCATGACGCTGGAGTCTCAGCGCTATCGCCTGCCGATCCTGGTCGGCGGCATCCTGTACACGCCGTTCGTCGCGGAGATCCTGGGCTTGAAGCCGCTCTGGGTTCTCGGCAACACCGGCATCGCGATCGCCGCGATCCTCTCGGCCGCCGGCATTGCCTTCGCCTGGTGGGGCCGGCTGCATCTTGGAAAGTTCTGGTCCAACACCATCACCCAGAAGGAAGACCATCGCGTCATCGACACCGGACCGTACGGCCTGGTTCGCCACCCCATCTACACCGGACTGATCTTCGGGATGCTGGTCACCGGCGTCGCAATCGGCTTGGTGACGACAATCCTCGGCGCCATCCTGATCTCGCTCGGCATGTGGCAGAAGGGCCGGATGGAAGAGGTATTCTTGTCCAAGGAACTCGGCGAGCACGACTATGGCGCCTATTGCCGCCGCGTTCCCATGCTCATCCCGTTCACGTCGCCGCGGTGAAGGCGTAGCAGATCGCCTCACTCGTGTTGTCCCGGACGCGCAGCAGCGTGCCACGCTGCTGCGCAGCGCCAACAGCAACCCGCTTCCAGGAACCGCGGCTCCCGACGCCCGTTACCTTCTCGAAACCTGCACCCTGCGCAGAGCATCGAGCCATGTCGGACGCCTACGATTATTTTCGCGCGCACGCCGTTGCCGCCGTCCGCAAGGCGCGGGCGTTGCCGCGAGGCTGGGCCAAGCAGAAGCAG
>JAEYTQ010000341.1 GCA_023433965.1 Pseudomonadota bacterium
GCCAGGACGTGATGCGCGCGCTGGCGCTCGGCGCGAAGTCCTGCATGATTGGCCGCGCCTACGCCTACGGCTTAGGTGCCGGCGGCCAGGCCGGCGTCGCCAAGGCGATCGACATCATCCAGAAGGAACTGCTCACCACCATGGGCCTGTGCGGCGTCAACCGGATCGACGAGATCGACGATCACGTGATCGCGGTGTGACGCTCGTCATTCCGGGATGGTCCGAAGGACCAGACCCGGAATCCCGAGATCCTCAGGCGAATTTCGCACCATGGATCGCGCTGTGCGCGCCCCGGAATGACATTCCGCCTCACATCGGCGGCGTCAGGCCGTCGCGGCCGACGCTGACGCGGTTGGCTTCGAACGAACCGTCGGGCAATTGCTTGATGAAGGCGATAACCTTGGCACCGGGCTTCAACTCCGATTTGTCGCTCGGCACGAAGGTCACCACGGGCGTGTTGTCCGCGACGAACACCTTCTTCTCGCCGTCCTTGTATTTGACCAGCAAGGTGTGACCGTCATTGCCGACGACGCTCTCGGCGACCGTCGCATTGGTCATGCTGGAGTTGGGCTTGAGGTCCCACGGCCGCGAGCCTTCGCCGGTGCCGCGCATGCTTTCCGGAAACACGTGCACCTCGACCGCGTTCTGGCTGCCGTCCGGTCCCGGCACCGTGGTCGCGCCGATGAACGAGCCCGGCTTGACGTCGGCGAGCGAGATCCTGGTGATCCCCGACACGTTCACGTCGGCGGCGAGGCGAAGCTTGACGTCCTCGCCGGTACGCGACTTGACCTGCATGGTGTCGCCACTGACGCTTTCGATCGTGCCGCGCACGCGCGTCGGCACCGGCGCCCTCTGGGCGAAGGCGCAATAGGTCGAGGCGACCACCATCGCGACGGCGATCAGGGGGCGAGTGAAAGTTGCACGTTGAACAGGCATGACGGTCTCCGATAGTCCCACGACGGTAGAACTCCAGAGATGGTGTGCTATTCGCCGCGCCCCTCTCAAGACTTTGTGAGATCGGCCTCGATCAGCGCCCGCAACTCGGCCGTGACCTCCGGCCGCCGGCCGAACCACAGCTCGAAACCGCGCACCGCCTGGTGCAGCAGCATGCCGAGCCCGTCGGCGGTCTTCAGACCGCGCGCCGTCGCAGCGGCGAGCAGCGGCGTCATCAGCGGCACATAGACGAGGTCGGCGACGACCGCGGCGTGCGGGAGGCCTGCAACATCAATATCGAGTGAAGGCTGGCCGTGCATGCCGAGCGAGGTCGTGTTGACGAGAAGTCTTGCGCGCGGCAGCACCTCGCCGATCGCGTCCCACGGCAACGGATGCACGGTCGGCCCGAACTGCCTTGCCAGCGTCTCGGCGCGCGCGATGGTGCGATTGGCGAGATGGATGCGCCTGATGCCGCGTTCGAGCAGGCCGAACACCACCGCGCGCGAGGAGCCGCCGGCGCCCAGCACCAGCGCTTCCTCGGCCGCATCCCAGCCCGGCGCGCTCGCGTCGAGATTGTTGATGAAGCCTTCGACGTCGGTATTGGTCGCGCGCAGCTCGCCGTCGGCAAACCACAGCGTGTTGGCCGCGCCGACCGCCCTTGCGCGCGCATCCGGCGTCGACAGCTCCAGCACGGCTTCCTTGTGCGGGATGGTGACGTTGGCACCGACGAAGCCCCGCAGCGACAGCCGCAGCACGAAGTCTCTGAGGTCCTCGGGCGGCACGGCCTCGATGACATAGCCGCCCGCGATTCCGAGCGTGCGCAGCCAGTAATGATGGATCAGCGGCGAGCGCGAATGCGCGGCCGGCCATCCGATCAGGCAGGCTGCAGGAGCTTTGGGCGCGGTCATCTTTCCCTCGGGTCGTTTCCGAGGCGATCCATTTCGCGTCCCGCAGGCCCTGTCAAGCGCGCGGCTAGTCCGCGTTAGCCTCTTCGGCCGCCTTGCCCTTGATGTCGGCGATGGCGCGCTCGAGGCTGGTGCGATAGCGCGCGCGCGGCGGCGTCACGCCATGGGTGAGCAGCGCGCGTCGGACCGTGGGCGAGGCCCCCGTGATGAACAGGCGGATGCCCTGTCGGTGCGCCTTGGCGGCGACGCGGCCGAGCACATTGGCCGCCGTCGAATCCAGGAACGGCACCGCGGCGAAGTCGACCACGATGGCCTTTTGCCGGTCGGCGATGCCGTCGAGCACGCTGCCGATCGCCGAGGCCGCGCCGAAGAAGAACGCGCCGGTGATGCGGTAGACCAGCACGTCGCGATCGACCGCCAGCGCGGGATCGTAGCGAACCCGATCGCCGTTGCCGTCGTCGGGCCGGTCGTCGGCGACCAGCGGCGTGCGTTCCTCGATGCCGGTCATCTCGGCCATGCGATGGATGAACAGCACCGCGCCGAGCGCAAAGCCGACCAGAATGCCTTCGGTGAGATCGCGGAAGATCGTGAGCAGGAAGGTCGCCAGCAGCACCACGGCATCGCCCCAGGAGGAGCGCACGAGCGTGGCGAATTCGTGCTTCTCCGCCATGGTCCAGGCCACCACGACCAGCACCGCGGCAAGTGCGGCGAGCGGAATGTAGCTTGCGAGCGGCGCTGCGATCAGCATGAACAGCAGCAGGAACACCGAATGCAGCATGCCCGCGAGCGGCCCGCGCGCGCCGGCACGGATGTTGGTCGCTGTGCGCGCGATCAGACCGGTGACGCAGATGCCACCGAACAGCGCCGAGCCGATATTGGCGGCGCCTTGCGCCACCAGCTCGCAATTGGAGCGGTGACGGCGGCCGGTCATGCCGTCGGCGACCACCGCCGACAGCAGCGATTCGATGGCCGCCAGCAGCGCGAACGCGATCCCGTCCGGCAGCACGGCCCGTGCCTTCTCCAGCGAGAACGCGGGCAGCGCAGGCGAGGGCAGCTCGCGCGGAATGCCGCCGAAGCGCGAGCCGATGGTTTCGACCGGTAGCGACAGCACCGCGCTGGCGACGGCGGCAAACACGACCGCGATCAGGATGCCGGGCCATGACGGACGCCAGCGGCGCAGGGCGGCGATGATGCCGATGCTGACGAGGGCGACCGCGACGGCAGACGGATTGATGGTGTCGAGGCCGCCGGCGAGCGCGACGAGCTTGGGCACGAACTCGCTGGGCTCCTTGCCCGCGAGCGTGATGCCCGAGAGATCGCGGAGCTGGCTGGCGAAGATGATGACGGCGATGCCGGCGGTGAAGCCGACCGTGACGGGATAGGGAATGAACTTGATGTAGGTGCCGACCCTGAGCAGGCCCGCGGCGATCAGGAACAGGCCGGCCATCATGGTGGCGAGGATCACGCCATCGACGCCCTGACGCTCCGCGGTCGCGGCGACCAGCACGATGAACGCGCCGGCAGGCCCGCCGATCTGGAACCGGCTGCCGCCGAGCAGCGAGGCGATGAAGCCGCCGGCAACCGCGGTGTAGAGGCCGCGGTCGGGAGTCACGCCGGAGGCGATCGCGATTGCCATCGACAGCGGCAGCGCGACGATGGCAACGGTCAGGCCGGCGAAGACGTCGGCGCGGAAATCCGAAAGGCCGTAGCCTTCACGCCAGACGGTGACGAGCTTGGGCAGATACAGTTCGGCAAAGGTCGGCTGACGCAGCTGGTGCAGGCGGCTTGCCTGATCGGTCGTGATGCTCATCTCAGCAACGTGCTCCGCTGGCCCAACAATGCTCCGGCACATCGTGCAGCGCGCGACGATGCGCTCGTTCATCCTATCCCGGCACGATCAACGCGCGATCATGCTCCGATCCGGCGCGGCGGTCCCGGCTCCTTCAGACGAACGCCACGCCCGCCGCTGTCGCTGCGCGCCTGCTCGCCGATCAGCTCGACGCCGGCCCGCTCGAACGCGTCCACCACCTTCATCAGGGTCTCGACCACGCCACGAACATTGCCGGTCGAAGCCTCCATGCGCTGGATGGTCGGCAGCGAAACGCCGGCGAGCTCGGCCAGGGTTTTCTGGTCGATGCCGAGCAGCGCGCGGGCCGCCCGCATCTGAAACGACGTGATCACCTTGGCCTCACTTATTAAGTATTATAAGTGATATCTAGAACATATACAATGATGTATAATACATCATTCAGCCGCAAGCGCAAGGGCGCTTCGGCTCGGCCAACGAGTATGTCGCGGCGTAGAAGCAGCGCTTCTCCAGTCTCTCCCCGCGAAGAGCGGGGGGAGAGATTGGAGAGCGCGCTTCCCTTACGACGCGCGTCGCCTCACGCAGCGTGCTGATGCGCGGCGATGATCTGGTCGGCGGCGCGGCCCGTCACTTCGGCCATGTGGTCGAACTGGCGGGTGAAGCTGCCGGCGCCGGCGGTGGCCGAGCGCAGCTCCACGATCAGCTCGCCGATCTCGGCTTCCGGCATCATGGCACGGACGCAGTCCCAGCCGCTCCAGCCCTCGCGGGTGTCGAAGCCGAGAATCTGGCCGCGGCGCGCCGACAGGATCGCGTTGATCTTGGCGGTGGCGTCGGTCGGGCAGACGATCTCGACCACGTGGATCGGCTCCAGCAAGACCGGCTGGCATTGCGGCAGGCCTTCGTTGAGCCCGATCCGCGCCGCGGTGCGAAAGGCGAGATCGGAGCTGTCGACGCTGTGATAGGAGCCGTCGGTCAGAGTCACCTGCACGTCGGTGACGGGAAAGCCGAGCGGGCCGCGCGCCAATCCGTCGACGACGCCTTCCTCGACCGCCGGGATGTAGTTGCGCGGCACCGCGCCCCCCACCACCTTCTCGGCGAACTTGAAGCCTTCGCCGCGCGGCAGCGGCCTGATGTCGAGCACGACGTCGCCGAACTGGCCGTGGCCGCCGGATTGCTTCTTGTGACGGCCGCGCTGGACGATCGGCTTGCGGATGGTCTCCTGGTAGCCGATCCCGGGCGGATGCGAGGTGACCTTGACGCCGAAGCGGTCGCGCAGCCGTTCGCCGGCGACGCGCAGATGCATCTCGCCCTGTCCCCACAGCACGGTGTCGTGGGTCTGGGCATTCTGCACGACGACCAGCGAAGGATCCTCCTCGTGCAGCCGCGCCATGGCCTGGCCGAGCTTGACGTCGTCCTTGCGGTCGGTGGCCGCGATCGAGATCGCGAGCACCGGCGGCGTCGGCTCGATCGTGATCAGAGCCGCAGGTGCCGTCTTGCCATTCGAGATCGTGTCGCCGGTCTTGACCGGATCGAGCTTGGCGAGCGCCACCGTGTCCCCGGCTTCGGCCGCGGCACGCTTGGTGTCGTAGGCCCCGTTGACGGCGAGAATGCCCGAGATCCGCCCCGCACCGCCGGAGGACGATTGCAGCGTGGCGCCGTCGTCGAGCTGGCCGGCAAGCAGCCGCGTCAGCGACAGCTTTCCACCATGCTGCGAATGCAGCGTCTTGAAGACGTAGCCGAGCGCATCCCGTGTCTCGGGAACGCCGAGACGTCTTGCCGTCTCCGCCACCCCGGGCGCCTCGTGACGCAACGCCTTCATCAGGCGCAGCACGCCGTTTTCGCGCACGGCAGATCCGAGCAACACCGGGCAGATCAGGCCTTCGCGCAGTTCCCTGGCGAGATCGTCGAACACGGCATCGCGGGGCGGCTGAATGTCTTCCAGCAATTGCTCCATCAGCGCGTCGTCGTGATCGGCGAGCCTCTCCAGCATCGAGAAGCGGGCTTCCTTCTCGCGGTCGAGATCGCCGCCTTCGAGCGCCACGACCTCGGAGGCCTTGTGTTCGCGATAGATGAAGGCGCGCTCCAGCGCGAGATCGACGAAGCCTTCGATCAGTTCGCCCTTCCAGATCGGGATCTGGCGCAGCACCAGCGGCACGCGCGAGGCGGGCTGCAGCACCGCGAGCGTTTCGCGAACGCGCTGGCTGGCGCGATCGATCTTGTTGAGGAACAGGAAGCGCGGGATCTTCAGCTCCTCCAGCTCGCGCAGGATGATCTGAAGCTGCGGCAGCTTCTTCTCGTCGGCCTCGCAGACCACGATGGCGGCGTCGACGGCAGGAAGCGCGGCGCGCATGTCGTGGGCAAACTCGACGGAACCGGGACAATCGAGGAAGGTGTAGCTGTCGCCCATGAAACTCGTGGTCGCGGCAGTGAGACCGACGGTCATCTTGTGGTGGCGAGCCTCGGGCGTGGCATCGCCTACGGACGTTCCGGCATCGACGCTGCCGGCCCGCGGGATCGCGCCGGTCCGCGACAGGATCGCTTCGAGAAGTGTGGTTTTACCGCTTTGGAAAGGGCCCACCAGCGCGATGCACCGTGGACCCAAGGTTTTATTGACCGGGGGACTTCTGACGTCTTGTCCCATTTCGCCGCCTCCTTTTTGTGGAGCTCGGCCCGTGATTGGGTCGGCAAGCGCTGATGCTCTGCCCGTCCCCGAGATTTGGCAAGCATCAAACGTCGCTGCGGTGCGTCGTCAGTTAGATCAAGTCTTATAGTGCTACGTGCTGCAGGCTCGGGGTTCCACCTCTCCCCGATTGAGAGGTGAAGCAGCTGCGCCTCAGGCGGTCAGCGGCCCGGACGGAGTTCCAGACTCTCGAGACCCGCGGCGATGTTGAGGCCGACCTGGCCCTGCACGCTGAGCGGCTGCAGCGCGATCGAATTGTTGGGGCCGCCGACCAGCACGTTGCCGCCCAAGCCGACACCGACCGAGGCGCTGCCCTGCGCGCCGACGTAATTGCCGGAGAGGTCGCCGGGACCGAGCCGGTCGACCGGCGCGAACACGCCCCAGGCCAGCGCCGTCTCCTGTGTGATGCCGATGTCGAGGCCGACCTTGCGGATCGTGGCGACATAGCGGTCGTCGGGCAAGCCGTCAGCACGCAGCACGCAGCCGAGATGGGTCACCGATCCCACGATGAAGCCGACGCTGGCGCCGCCGCGGCATTCCAGCACGCCGACCCGCGCCACCCGCTGTTGCTGCGCGCCAGCGTTTGCCACGGAGGCAACGAGGCTGGCGGCGGTGAGGCCGGCGAGGATGAACGAACGGCGCATGAATGTCTCCGCGATGATGTGAAGCGGGAAGAGAGAGCGCCCCACCCGTGTTGCGTGATGGTCTATGCCACAACAGCCGCGGTGGTGCCAGATCGCTCACGAGGATAAGCGTGCAAACGATTAAAAAGGCCCGCCAGGGGCGGGCCTTTTCGACGTCTTGTCGCGAGAAGCCTCAGCGCAGATTGCCGCAGAAGCGCTGGATGCGCTTGCAGGCGTCTTCGAGATCCGAGGTCTTGGTGGCGTAGGAGATGCGGAACGCCGGTCCGAGGCCGAAGGCCGAACCCTGCACCACGGCGACGCCTTCGGTCTCCAAGAGCTCGGTGACGAACTGCTCGTCGTTCGCGATCACGTTGCCCGACGGCGCTGTCTTGCCGATGGTGCCGGCGCAGGACGGATAGACGTAGAAGG
>JAEYTQ010000366.1 GCA_023433965.1 Pseudomonadota bacterium
GTCGCCACGCACCAGCGGGTGGCGCAGGCCTACTTCGACGACGGGACGGTGGAGCTGGCCATTCCGCCGCTGCGGGCACTGCTGGAGATCATGGCGCACGGCACGAGCGCCGAGGGCTGGGACTTCGACAGCCCGGACTTCCGCGCCCTGTTCCAGCGGGACCACATCCTCGGCTCTGCCTGGTACGTCGCACGGCTGGACGCCAAGCAGGCCGCAGCCGCCGGACGGGCCATGGACGGGCTGCGGGCGCTGGAGAAGTTCATCTCCACACCCGGCAACGAGGAGCCGTCCGAGCGCCTCGACGTGCCCAGCCGGATCGAGTCGGCGCAGGCCGAGTACGCGCGGTTCAGCAGCGAGCAGTACCGGGCCGGCATCGTCGGGACGGTGGGCCGCCAGCCGCTGTGAACCAGCAAAGCTCCCACCATCGGGGTGGAGGAATTCCCGATGCCGGAGGCCGGATTCGCCTCGCCCAGGCACGCGAACCCCGCCCCGGCGGACAATTCGCAACACTGGCCCAAGCGGACGCTGACGTTCGCTGGCACTATTACACGCAACCGGCGGGCCTGGCACGAGCCTGCCGGTAGTCAAGGAGGAACCATGAGGCCGCAACTGGCCACCAGCTACCTCGGGCTGCCGCTGGCGGGGCCGCTGATCGCCTCCGCCTCGCCCCTCACCGGACGGGTCGAGACACTGCTCGAGCTCGAGGCGGCCGGCGCGGCAGCAGTGGTGCTGCCCTCGCTGTTCGAGGAGGAGGTGCTGGCCGAGGAGGGCAAGCTCGACGAGCTCCTCGACGCCGGTGAGGACTTCGCAGAGTTCAGCGGCGCGCCGCTGCCCGACATCGAGCAGCCAGAGCTCGGCGCGGGCCGGCACCTGAAGCTGGTGGAGCAGGCGAAGGAGCGGTTGCGGATCCCCGTGATCGCCAGCCTCAACGCCACCCGGCCCGGATCCTGGCAGCGCTACGCTGCGCAGCTCGCCGCTGCCGGCGCGGACGCCCTCGAGCTGAACCTCTACTCGGTTGCGACCGACCCCAGGCGGAGCGCCGCCGACGTCGAGCTGGAGCACCTTGCCGCGATCGAGGCGGTGCGGATCGCCGTGGACATCCCGCTGGCCGTCAAGCTGTCGCCGTTCTACTCAGCGCTGTCCCGGTTCGCGTCGCTGGCCGTCGACGCCGGCGCCGTTCCCGACGATGAAGCCAGGCTCGAAGCGGCCATGCGCGGCGCGCTCGCGGACGCCGACATGCTGGTGCTGTCGGGCGGCACCTCGAAAGGCGCGGGCGATCTCTCCCATCGCATCATCGGCCGGCTCGGCGCTCCCGGCATCGTTGCGCATGGTGTCGCGCTCAAGCCCGGCAAGCCGCTGTGCCTTGCAGTGTGCGACGGCAAGCCGGTGGTGATCCTGCCGGGCTTTCCGACCTCGGCGATGTTCACCTTCCACGACATGATCGTGCCGGTGTTGCGCAGGATGGCCGGACTGCCGCCGCGCTCCGATGCCAAGGTGAGCGCAACGGTGCCGGTCCGCATCGCCTCCGAGCTCGGCCGCACCGAATTCGTGATGGTCTCGCTGGTCGAGGGCTGGGACGGCCTGATCGCCTATCCCTCCGGCAAGGGATCCGGTGCGATCACGTCATTCGCGCAGGCCGACGGATTCCTGCGCATCGACGCACTGGCCGACCAGATGCCGGCCGGGACCGTTACCGAGGTGACGCTGTTCACGCCGCATGTGCGCGTGCCCGAGCTCGTCATCGTCGGCAGTCATTGCACCGGCCTCGATCTCGTCACCGCACAGCTCGCGCATGCGGGGCTGACCGTGCGCACGATCGCCATCGGCAGCCTCGGAGGATTGGCCGCGGCAAAGCGCGGCGAGCGCGACCTCGCGCCGATCCATCTGTTCGATGACAGGAGCGAGACCTACAACGCGCCCTATCTGGTTGAGGGGCTCGAGCTCGTCTCCGGCTGGCGGCGGATGCAGGGCATCGTCTTCCGCAAGGGCGACAAGCGTTTCGAGCACCTCGGTGCGAAGGACGCGGTTGCTGCCGCACTCGCCGACCCCGCTTGCATCATGGTGAACCGCAACCAGGGCGCCGGCACGCGTATCCTGATCGATCGCCTGCTTGGTGGCGCGCGCCCGGAAGGCTACTGGAACCAGCCGCGTTCGCACAACGCGGTGGCGGCTGCCGTCGCGCAGCACCGCGCCGACTGGGGCATGACGATTGCACCGGTCGCCCACGCAGCCGGCCTCGGCTTCATTCCCCTCGCGGAAGAGCATTATGACTTCGCGCTGGTGACGGCGCGCAAGGACCGGTCGGCGGTGCGGGCCTTTCTCGACGCGCTTGGCTCGGACGCGGCGCGCGCCGCACTCGAGCGCGCGGGTTTCCGGCCCGCGTAGAGACCAGCTCTCGGTTCGAGACGTCATGAACTTGTGTGACCGTCGTCGCGACCAAGGACCATGAGCCAAGTCATGACCGCGTCCACACAACTCAATTTCCGCAAGTTTGCTGCACTCGTCGCGGCGACCGGAACGCTGTTCTGGCTCTACACGTTCTACCACATCGCGAATGTCCCGCCGGGGGACGGCACCGGCTTTCAATGGCTCGCCGTCTTTCCGCTCGGCATGGTCTTCGGCCTGTTCTTCATGCCGGCCTGGTTGCTGGTGGCGATCGGCCGATTGCCGCGATTCACCATAGTCATCGGCCTCTGCGGCCTGATCGCCTTCGCGATCATCTGGGCGCAGCTCCTCAACGAGTTCCCGAAGTCGTGAGGTCGCTAGGATGCGTCGTCGAGCGCCGCGAGCCGTTCGGCCTCGGCGATGTCTTCCACCGTGTTGGCATTGAAGAACGGATCAAGCGGCTCGGTAGGCCATGTCACCGTCGCGAGCGGATAGCGGGCGGTCCAGCGATCTATTTTGCGGAGGTCTTCCACCACAAGCGCGTGGCGTAGCTCCTCGCGCAAGGCGACACGCCACAGCCCGATCACCGGATGCGACTGACCACCTGATGCGGCCATCGCAAGCTGTGCGTTCTCACGCGCGCGCGCCTCATGCAGCCGCGTCACGAGATCGCGCGGCAGGAACGGGCAGTCGCCGGCGGCGCTGAGCACCCATTCGGTCTCCGGCCGGTTCGCCGCCGTCCAGTCGAGCGCCGCGAGGATGCCGGCAAGGGGGCCCGGGAAGTCCGGGACGTCGTCAGCGACGACTTGCAGGCTGAACCCAGCAAAGCGCGCGGGATCGCCGTTGGCGTTGAGGATCAGCCCGCTGCACTGGGGCGACAGGCGCGCGATCACGCGCTCCAGGATGGTGCGACCGCCGATGGTGCGCATCGGCTTGTCGCCGCCGCCCATGCGCCGTGCGAGGCCGCCGGCCAGCAGCACACCAAGAGCCGGCGGGACGTTCGTGGCCGGAAAGCTAGTCGTCACCGCTTTCTCCCTTGCGCTTGTGCTTGGCCGACTCCTCCTCGACATAAGCGAGGTTCTGGTCGTAAACGATGCGCTCCTCGCCCGCGAGCGCGATGAAGCGCTTGCCGCGGGCGCGTCCGACCAGCGTCAGGCCGACCTGCCTTGCGAGATCGACGCCCCAGGCGGTGAAGCCGGAGCGCGACACCAGGATCGGAATGCCCATGCGCACGGTCTTGATCACCATCTCCGAGGTTAAGCGTCCCGTGGTGTAGAGGATCTTGTCGGAAGCGTCGACGCCGTGGCGGTACATCCAGCCTGCGATCTTGTCGACGGCGTTGTGGCGGCCGACGTCCTCGGTGTAGCAGAGCGGCGCGCCCTCCTGACACAGTACGCAACCGTGGATCGCGCCGGCCTCGAGATAGAGCGAGGGCATGGTGTTGATGGTCTGCGTCATCTGGTAGAGCCATGAGGTGCGCAGCTCGGCCTTGGGCAGTGCGACGGCCTCGACGGCTTCAAGCAGGTCGCCGAAGGCGGTGCCCTGCGCGCAGCCGGA
>JAEYTQ010000403.1 GCA_023433965.1 Pseudomonadota bacterium
CCATCAGGGACACCCAACGCGTCGAGACGGTCGGGCCGAAGATGACGGCGCGCAGGGCTTTCGACGACGAAGCCGAAACTGTCGGTGTCGCGGTGGCGCACCGGGAAACAGCCGATGCTGAATTCACCGGCATCGATGACCTCTCCTGCGGCCAAAGGTGCGAACGCGACGGCGATCGGCGCCCTGCCCGCGCCCCAGAGGCCTGCGAGCATCCGGATGACGATGTCGAGCGTGCCTCTTCCGCCGTGAATCGTCATGACGCCGGATGTCTGCCGCAAGCCGAGCGTCGAGAACAGGCCGGGGATACCGAGCACGTGATCGAGATGCGCATGCGTCAGCAGGATGCGATCGAGCCGCCGAAAGCCGGCGCCGCTGCGCAGCAACTGGCGCTGCGTACCCTCGCCGCAGTCGATCAGGACGCGCTTGCCCGCGGCTTCCACGAGGAGCGCCGGATGGTTGCGCTCCGCTGAGGGAACGCTTGCCGAGGTCCCGAGAAATGTCAGGGCGAACATGGTGGTCGATATCCAGCGACCGCCCTTCTCCGCAACGAGACGGTTGACGGCCTCACCGTCCCCAATGCCATGCGAGCAGCAGCGCGTACAGGGCCATCGAGGCGATGTAGAGCACGGCAAGCAATGCGTAACCCGCGAGCTGGCGACTGATCGTCGCCGTCGGCCTCACCCACCAGTCGAGCGCCCTGAAGGCCGCGGGCACCAGCCACCACCCGAGCAGCTGCGTGCTGACGAGATTGCCGATGAAAAGCGACAGCCAGACCGGCACGCCGTTTCTGTCGATCAAGGGCGCACTGATGAAAGTGCCCCAGAGATAGACGACGGGATAGAGCACCAGAAGAACGATCAGGTTGCTCTTCCAGATGAATCCCGGTCCTTGCTCGGGCGCAGGCGTCTTGCCGGTCGGGAACCAGAAATTGAAGCCGTAGCTCGCCCGCCTCACGTTCATGCCGGCATTGAAGCGCTCGCCCTCCTCGAGAAGGGTCTGCCGCAAGGGCGAGTCGAGCCACGCATTGAGGTTGGCATCGGAGGCGAACGACAGGATGATGATCCATTCCTCGTGCAGGCCCGGGATCGGCCGCTCGATCTTGTGCCGCAAGAACCCCTTGAACTCGGCTTCCGCCGCCTGGATGCGCTGCTGCCATTTCAGGAACGCACCCTCGAGCCCATCGGGGACCTTGAACGAGATGACGGCCGAGACCGCGCTGTCGCGCTGGACGCCGGTGTCGGGCAGGATATGGACATCCTCAGAACCGACGAAGAAGCGCTGCACGTCCGCGATGAGCTTTGCCCGCACATCGCTTTGGAGCCAGTCGCGTGCGGCTGAAGGGCTGGCGAAACGCAGGATCGTCACCCAGTCCAGATGTGCCGGCGGCCGTGGCGGCACCACCTCCTGACCGAGGAAGCCGGGCCAGGCCTCGAGCGCCTCGCCGACCTCACCGTTCCACCGCGCGAACGCCGCAAAGCCATCGTCGGCGATGCGGCGTTGGATGACGAGGGCGACCGGTTGGCTGGCCGCGTCAGAAGTTGCGCTCATTGGCAGCCCACCACTTCAGCTCTTCTTGTAGAGGCGCTTGCCCATCACCCAGGTCTGGTCGACGCACCGATCGTCGCCGACCATCATGACGGCGAACAGCATGCTCGCGGCCTCATCCATCGTGCGCGGGCCGGCGCCATCGGCGATCAGCGACTGGTGCCACGCTTGCGCGATCTGCCCGCCATTTGGATCGAGCGCCACGAAATCGGCCTCCTTGCCAGGCTCGAAATTGCCGAGCTTGTCGTCGATGTAGAGCCCTTCGGCGCCGCCCAGCGTGATCGACCAGAAGCCGCGGTACGGCGAGAGCTTGTTGCGCTCGGCTTCCGCAAGATCCTTGCGGGCGGGATCGATGCTGCCGTCGAGCATCGTGTTGTTGCACATGCCGACCTTGTAGGCGTCGTCGAGCACCGAGATCATCGAGAAGCGGTTGCCGCCGCCCATGTCGGTGCCGAACGACATCTTCACGCGATGCTCGGGATCGGTGGCGCGGCCGAGCCGGAACAGGCCGCTGCCGAGGAACAAGTTCGAGCACGGGCAGAACACCACCGCCGCCCCCTTCTTCGACATGCGGCGGAACTCGTTGTTGGAGATAACCACGCCGTGGCCGCCGGAGAACTTCGGACCGACCAGGTCGAACTTCTCGTAGACGCCGAGATAGTCCTGACAGTCCGGATGCTCGACCAGCACGCCGCTGCATTCGGCCGGGTTCTCTGAGATGTGGGTGTTGACCCAGCAGTCCGGATGCTCGTGCTTCAGGCGCTGGCATGCTTTCAGCAATTCCGGCGAGGCACCGAAGGCGAAGCGCGGCGTGATGGCGTAGAGGTTGCGGCCCTTGTTGTGGTACTGCGCGATCAGCCGCTTGCTGTCGCGATAGAAATTGTCGGGGGTATCGATGAAATCGGCCGGCGCATTTCGGTCGATGCCGGTGAGGCCCGCGATGACCCGCATGTTGCGCCTGCTCGCTTCCTCGAACAGCTCTTCGGTCGAGACCGGCGAGGAGCTGGTAAAGGCCTGGCATGTGGTGGTGCCAGAGGCGAGCAGCGCGTCGAGGAAACGCTTCACGCCCTCGCGCGCGTAGTTGCGGTCACGGTACTTGAGCTCTTCCGGATAAATCCATTTTTGCAGCCAGGGCAGCAGCTGCTCGCCATAGGCCCCGAGCACGCGGGTCTGCGGCAGATGAATGTGGCCGTCGATGAAGCCCGGGACGATGATACGGTCCTTGATGTGGGTGATCTCGACGCCCGGATGCGCGGCGGAGATCTTCTCATAAGGGCCGAACGCCTTGATCACGCCGTCGGTGACGACCATGAGGCCATCCCGGTGAAAGCGCGCGGCGGCCTGCTCGTTGCCGACGTGCTTCCAGGGATCGTCGACGAAGTCGAAGAACGTGCCGCGAATAGCAACGGTGGTCATGATTGGTTCCTCCCTCAAGCCTGTGTCTTGTGGCGCGCCGATGGCAGCGAGATCGCAAGCAACGTTCCGGCGACGGCGCAGAGGCCGAGATAGAGCCATCCGAGCGGCGCCTGCGTTGCTTCAGGCAGCACCGCCGCGATCGCCATGACGCCGCTGACCGCGAGATAGCAGAGCGCGCTGATGAGGCCGCCGATCAGGCCGTGGTCGCGTTCGAACAGTCCGAGCGCCATGCCGTACATCATCGGACACAGCACGCCGCAGCCGCCGAGCACCAGCGCACCGCCGATCGTGACCGACACGAAGTCGAGACCGAGGGTCAGGCCCGTCCCGGCCAGGACCGCAGCGCCGGCGAGAAACAGCGCGAAGGCACCAAAGCCCATCACGCGTGCCGGCATGAAGCGCGCGCAATGGGCGCAGCCCAGTTCGCCGGCGAGATTGACGCCGCCAAGGCCGAGCGCGACGAGGCCGTAGATGGCCGCCGAGTAGCCGAGGCCAGTCTGGTAGAAGAACGGTGCGACGACGCCGAACGCCAGCTGCGCGCTCGCGGCCGCGGCAAAGACCAGCACGAAAGCGAGGAAGCCCGGACGCACCAGCGCATCGCGCAGGATGCCGGCGGTGCGGCGCGGATCGAACGGTGCACGCCGCTCGGCCGGCAATGTTTCGGGCAGAAGACATACGACGATCGCGGCGACGATCGCCGCGGCGATGGCAATGACGACGAACACCCCGCGCCAGGAGGTCAGCTCGACGATGAAGCCGCCGGCCGCCGGCGCAAGCACGGGCGCAAGACCCCAGGCTGCACCGAGCAAGCCGGAAATCGCGGTGAGTTCGCGTCCGCGATAGCAATCAGCGGCGACCGCATAGGCGACGACGAGGCAGGTGCAGCCGCCGACGCCTTGCAGGAAGCGCAAGCAAAGCAGCAGCGAGGCGCCGGTCGCCAGCGCACAGGCGATGCTCATCGCGATCAGGATCGACAATCCCGCGAGCAGAACGTTGCGGCGGCCGAGCGTGTCGGAGGCGATACCGACCGGCACCAGCGCCACAGACATGCCGAGCATGTAAGCGGTGACGGTGTTCTGCATCGAAGCTGCGTCAGTGGCGAGATCCACCACCATCTGCGGCAGGCCTGGCGTATAGGCATCGAGCGGAATCTGGCTGAACGGCACGACGCACAGCAG
>JAEYTQ010000436.1 GCA_023433965.1 Pseudomonadota bacterium
TCGCGGAACACCTGCTTGGTCTTCTCGCGATCCCAGACTTCCTTGGTGAAAGGTTTGTCGCGCGCGATGATCTCGCGCATCTTCTTCTCGATCGCGGCGAAGTCGTCCGGCGTGAACGGCTCGTTGCGGAAGAAGTCGTAGTAGAAGCCGTTCTCGATCACGGGACCGATGGTGACCTGGGTGCCCGGCCACAGCGTCTGCACGGCTTCCGCCAGCACGTGCGCGCAGTCGTGGCGGATCAATTCGAGCGCGCGCGGATCGTCGCGATTGACCAGCTCGATTCGAGCGTCGGCCTCGATGGGATCGTTGAGATCGGCGAGCGCGCCGTCGAGCGCCATCGCAACCGTGCGCTTGGCGAGCGACGGCGATATGCCCTTGGCGATGTCGAGGCCGGTGATGCCCTTGTCATATTCGCGCCGGGCGCCGTCGGGGAAGGTGAGGGTGACTTTGGGAGCGGGGGTCACGGGCTTCAAATTGGACAGGCTGTACTGGAAGCCGGACTCGGATTTGGGCTGTTCGGTCATTGCTTTTCTCCTGAGGCTCACTCCTGCGAACGGGCGCAGGTAAGCGGGAACGAGCGATATATCAGGCGATTCGGCCCGCGCAATCCGGCATTTCCAAGAAACTCGCGCAAAAGCGGGCGCCGCCCCAACTATTCGGCGTTGGACCCTTTAACTCGTCACGAGCCGCCGCTACATGCGTTTGCATGGAAAATGCTCCCGCCGCCGCTCGTTTCGCGCCGACCGCGCTGATGCTCGGCAATCTCGTCACCGGTTGCGCGGTGCTGGCGCCTGCGGGCATGCTGCCGGAATTGGCGAGTGGACTCGACGTCAGCATCCATGCGGCCGGGCTGCTGATCACCTTCGGTGCGGTGATGCTGTGCCTCGGCTCGCCGCTGACGGCTTGGCTCACCAGCCGCATCGAGCGGCGAATGCTGCTCACGACCACGCTCGCGGTGCTTGCCTTCGGTAATCTCGCCTCGGCCTTTGCACCCGATTACACCAGCCTCCTGATTGTTCGCCTCGTGATGCTCGCGGTCGGCGCGCTCTATACGCCGCAGGCCGCGGGCACCGCAGCCCTGATCGTGCCGACCGAGCGCCGCGGCAGCGCCATTGCGTACATTTTTCTCGGCTGGTCGCTCGCTGCCGCCGTCGGCCTGCCGCTGATCACGTTCATCGCCAGCCGTTATGGCTGGCGTGCGGCTTATGGCGGTATCGGTGTGCTCGGCTGCATCAGCTTCCTGCTGTTGTCGCTGCGTCTGCCGGCGGGCCTGAAGGGCGCACCGGTAGATCTGAAGACATGGGCCGCCGTCGGCCGGAGCAGGACGATCCTGCTGCTGCTTGCGATCACGATGCTGCACATGTCGGGGCAGTTCGTGGTGTTCACCTACATGGGACCGCTGCTCAACAAGCTCACCGGTGCCGGCCCCGATGCTGTCGGCATGGTGTTTGCGCTCTACGGTGTCTGTGGCTTCCTCGGCGTCGTCGTCGCCACCCGCATCGTCGACACCTGGGGCCCTTATCGCACCTCGCTGCTGTTCACCTGCCTGCTGTTGACGGGGATCGCGGGCTGGGCGATCGGCGCCGGCACGCTTGCATTCATGACGGCCGGCGTCGCGGTCTGGGGCCTCGGCTTTGCCTCGACCAATTCGATGCAGCAGGTGCGGCTGGTCGCCGCCGCACCGCCGTTGGCATCGGCGACCGTCGCGCTCAACACCTCCGTCCTCTATATCGGCCAGGCCGTCGGCTCCGCCATCGGCGGACTGTTGTTCGCCCGCGGGCTCCTGCATTCGCTCGGCTTCGTCGCCGTCGGTTTCGTTGTGCTGGCGCTGATCCTGGTGGTCCTGACCCGACCCCGGCCGACCGCTGCCGCCGCCTGAATGCCGCCTCTCCGAACGCAAGGTGCTTGGCAAACCGCGCGGGAGAGCGTTAGAACGCCGGTCATGGGGACCAAAGAGAGTTGACTGAGATGAGGATGATTCTGGCGGTTGCCGCGGTGCTCTGTTCAGCTTCCGCATTTGCGCAAACCGAGAAGCCACCGATGGTCGGGGACAAGCCGCTGGTGCAGGTCAAGCCGAAGGGGGCCAAAGAGGCAGCGACCAGCCCCGCCGCCGCGAAGGGCAAGCCGCAGTCGATTGCCGTCCGACTCCAGGCCTGCCTCGAGATCGATGATGGCACCAAGGATCGCCTCAACTGCTACGACGCCGTGATCCCGCCGGCGCCGAAGCCGAAGCCGGCGAAGGCCAAGGGCTACGCCGATTGCCGTTTCTTCAAGGAAGAGGACGAGCGGTTGGCCTGCTTCAACGGCTTTGCCGAGAGCATTCCGAAGCTTCCGAGGAACTGATCCTCGCCACGCCACAACATGATCCGGAAAAGTGCGAAGCGGTTTTCCGGAAGGATCATGCGTAAACAACAATCTAAGGCGCGATGACGCTTCGTCAGAATCTCAAGGCGCTTTAGCGATTGGTTGAAGCGACGCGCGCCAGCGCGAGCGCTGGCGTCGCAGACATCTTCACCAAGACGTCCTTGAGCGGATCCTGCGTCCAGGCGCGCGTTACGTAGTCGCGATGGGTGATCCCCTCGCCAGTCTCCACGAACACCACGCTGCCGGGCCGCAGCGGCCCGTCCATGTCCTCGGCGACGATGATGCCCTTCTGCCTGAGCATGCTCATCAGTTCGCGGTCGCGGCGAGCGGTGTAGCGGGTATAGGCACTGACGAAGAAGCCGGAACGGTGGCGCTCGATCCAGGACGCGAACTTGTCCATTTCGCCATAGACGGCGTCGAGCAGAACGACGCCGCGGACGCGGTCGCTGATGCCGCCGACCTCCAGGCTCCAGGCCGTGGGCAGGAAGCCGCCGCTATATCCGACGATCACGATCGGCATGTCGGCGAAGGCGCGCGCGCTGTTGGGATCGCCGGTGAGGCGGGCGAGGTGAGTGGCCGACTCCTCCATGAAGCGCTTGAAGCCGCCGGGCTGCCAGAACTTGCCGGCGCTGGAATCGGCGGCATCGACGGCCATTTGCGGTGCGAGCAGGATGGCATTGGCGCCGGAATCGGTAATCTGCTTCGGCACCATCTGCCGGTCGCGCACGTCGCGCTGGAGCGTCGCGCCATTGCCGTGGAAGAAAACCACGATGACGCCGGGCCTGCGCAGGTCGAAATGCTCGGGCACATGCACCAGCACGCGGCTGTCGCTGTAGGTCTCGTCCTGCCAGTAGACGCGCCCGGAATAGCTGCGGTGACCGCGGCGGTCGCCCTTGGCGATGTTGAGGAAGGGCGCGTCGGAGGCGGGGTTGTTGCCGAAATAGGGGAAGGCCGACGACTTCATGCTGACGAGCGTCGTCAGGTCCTCGCGCGGCGGGCGCTTGTAGGGGACTTGCGGCTCGAGCGACGCTACCTTGTAGGGTGCCTGGTCCGGCTGAGGCTGCACCGCCCGCTTGGGCGAGAAGTCCGACATCTGCCGTTGCAGGAAGCCTTCACTCGCCGAGGGGAAGCGCTCCCTGAATTGCGGAGCGGGGAAGCGATCCTCGAACGTGTCGCCGCCTGCCACCTGCCGATTTGTCTTGGCGACGACCTGATTAATGCCTTGGACGTTGGCCTGGACATTGGCTTGGGCGTTCGTCGCGAGGGCGGCCGGGCTCGGCGCCTGGCCGCATTGAACCAGCATCAGCGAAAGCGGCACCAAGGTTGAGATCAGGCCGAGCCGGAGCAGACGATTGTGCCGACCGGACCCTGTCCGATCGGCACAACCATCAGCTCTCAATTTCGGAACGGCCCCGACCATCCACCCATGACCCCAAAAGTCACGTCCATCGGCAATCCAGACAATTGAGCCGACTGGCGTTTAGGCGACGTTACGTGTCCGGACAAACTTCCCCACATCCGGAACGGTCAAAAGGACCACGCAATCATGTCCTGATTGTGGGGAAGGGGAACGGGGCATTCCGGGCAATCCAACGTCATCGTCAGAATGCGTGCCTGGGCGGTGTCTCGGTACCCGCTGCGGTTGCCTCATTTAACCCTTGTTAACCTTGCTTGAATTGACTGGGCCAAACTGCCTGATGGGCTCGCGAGGCGAAACGCCTGAGGTTTGAGGACCCTGATGACGGCATCAGATGCGGGTACCGCGTCCTGGACGGGCCGGCTGACCGGGAGCGGGGCCGGCGTCTCCGTTCCGGTCGCAACCGCCATCGTCGTTGCCGACATGATCGGGGTCGGCGTCTTCACCAGCCTCGGCTTCCAGGTCAAGGACATCCCGTCCGGCTTCTCGATCCTGCTGCTGTGGACCGTTGGCGGCATCGTCGCGCTGTGCGGCGTGTTCGCCTACAGCGAACTCGGCGCGATGTTTCCGCGCTCGAGCGGCGAGTACAATTTCCTCGGCCGCGCCTATCATCCCGCCTTCGGCTTTCTCGCCGGCTGGGTGTCCGCAACGGTCGGCTTTGCGGCGCCGGTCGCGCTCGCCGCGATGGCGTTCGGCGAATATGCCAAATCGGTCGTCCCGGATCTGCCGCCGATCCCGCTCGCCATCGGCGTGGTGTGGCTGGTCTCGCTCGTGCAACTGACCGGCGTCAGACACTCCTCGGCCTTCCAGCTGATCTCGACCATCCTCAAAGTCGTGCTCATCGTCGCCTTCCTGGTCGCCGGCTTCGTCATCGCCGTCCCGCAACCGATCACGTTCGCGCCCCAGCCGGGCGATCTCGCCCACATCGTCAGCGCGCCCTTCGCGATCGGGCTCGTCTTCGTGATGTATTCGTTTTCGGGCTGGAACGCCGCGACCTACATCATCGGCGAGATGAAGACGCCGCAGCGGAGCCTGCCGCGCGCGCTGCTCGCGGGGACGCTGATCGTGCTCGTGCTGTATGTCGCGCTGAATGCGGTGTTTCTCTATTCCACGCCGGTGAGCGCGCTTGCCGGCCAACTCGACGTGGCCAGTGTCGCCGGCACCGCCATCTTCGGAAGTCTCGGCGGCCGGATCGTCGGCGCCATGATCTGCTTCGGCCTGATCTCCTCGATCAGCGCGATGATGTGGATCGGCCCGCGCGTGATGATGACGATGGGGGAGGACATTCCCGCCTTGCGCGTGTTCTCGAAGCGATCGGTGAGCGGCGCGCCGGCCTATGCCATCCTGTTTCAGCTCGCGGTCGCCAACCTCTTGCTGTTCACGCGCAGCTTCGAAGCGGTGCTCGACTTCATCCAGTTCGCGCTGCTGTTCTGCTCGTTCTTCACGGTGGCCGGCGTCATCAAGCTCCGCATCACCGATCCCGATTTGCCGCGGCCGTATCGTGCCTGGGGATACCCGTTCACGCCGCTCGTCTTCCTGCTCGTGACGGCGTTCATGATGTACTACCTTTTGACCGAGCGACCGGTGCAGTCGCTGTCGGGGATGCTCGTCATGCTCTCTGGCCTGTTGATTTATGCTGTTTTCCGCAGGCGGCCGGTCGCCGCTGCCGCTTCACCACATCAAGAATAGACATGCTCGTATCCCTGAGAATCGCGGCCGTTGCTTTCGCCCTCCTGGCCGCGGCCGTTTCGTCCGCGCGCGCCGCCGACGTCACCTTCGACGACACCGCGCGCTTCCTGGCGGGCATGCAGCCTTCAGCGGACTCGCCCCTGGTGCCGCTCACCCGGGACCCGGCCTGGCAGCGTCATGCCAAATTCTTCGACAACGCTTTCGCCCAGCTCGAACAGCGGCAGCTCTCCAAGATCCGCAGCTGGGCCGACGTCAATCTGGCCGCGCCCCGGCCGACCATGTTCTACCTGTTCAGCGGTCCGGACTTCCTCTACGCCAACGCTTTTTATTCCAAGGCCGGCACCTATGTGCTCGGCGCGCTCGAGCCGGTCGGCACCGTGCCCGATCTGACACGCCTTTCGCGCGGTTCGGTCGGCGCCGCTCTCTACAACGTCGAGCGCTCCCTCGGTTCGATCCTGAGCTTCTCCTTCTTCATCACCAAGCAGATGAAGGTCGACCTGAGCGCCAACCAGGTCAACGGCACCTTGCCGATTCTCTATGTCTTCCTCGCCCGTTCCGGCAAGACCATCCGCAACGTCGAGATGGTCGCGCTCGACGACAAGGGGGGGATGCATGGCCGCGATGACAATCCGGGACGAAACGCGACACGGGGCGTCCGCATCACCTTCGCGGGTAGCGACGGTGAAGTACGCACGCTGTATTACTTCTCGACCGACCTCTCCAATTCCGGGGCGCGTGCAGCCGGTTTCCTGAAATTCTGCGAAACGCTGGGCCCCGGCAACAGCCTGCTCAAGAGCGCCTCCTATCTGCTGCACTCCGGCAACTTCACCGTCGTGCGGGACTGGTTGCTCGCCAACAGCACGACCATCATCCAGGACGATTCCGGCATTCCGCTCGCGAACTACAACGCGCGGCAATGGCGGTTCTTCCCGTTCGGACGCTATCTCGGCCCCATCGACGAATTCCCCGGCCGTTACCAGGGGCGCTACGCCGAGCTGTTCAGGCGCGCCCAGCCGATCGATTTCGGCGTCGGCTATCGCTGGCGGACGCATGAGTCGAACCTGCTGCTGTCGGTGAAGGTGCCAGGCAGCGAGACCGCGCCGGAAGCGGAGACCATTTCGGCTGCCGAGCCGCCGCCAAGGCCGCCGCGTCCGAAGCGACTCCGTCCGCCGGAGTCGATCCCTCCGTCGCAGGGACGGTTCTACTGGTTCCGATGACTACCAATGCACGCTTTGGCTCGGCACGATGAACGTCGTCGTGCTTGGCTGTGTCGCAAGGCTTCTCGCCAGAAACCAGCCTGAGCCGAGGACGAGCGCGAGCAGGGCCAGGATGGCGAGCAGGTCGATGGTTCTGGGATCGTGTCCCCTGCGACCGAAGTTCGGACCAGGCTTGAGGTGAAAATGCGGGCTGATTTTCCAGCGCATCGTTGTCTCCTCCCGTGGGGAGCATCGAAACAACGCGTGCGGAAAGTCCTGGGTTCCGCTCGGGGCAACGCTGCGCAAAGCACTGCAGCAAACGTCAGGATGCATTGACCCCGCGCCAGCGGCCAAAGCGCCAGGGCAGATACCAGCGTGCGCCCGGCGGCGGGGTGAGTGGCACGTTGTCGATGCCGGACGTGCCGAAGGGATGGCAGCGGAGCAGGCGGGCGAGGGTCATCCAGCCGCCGGCCCAGAGCCCGAACCGCTCGATCGCTTCGTCGGCATAAGCGGAGCAGGTCGGCAAATGCCGGCAGTTGTAGCCAACCAAGGGAGATAGCGTATGACGGTACAGCCAGATCAGCGCACGGCCGAACCTGCGCGGCAGCCGGAGCGCACCATCGAGGGAATTGGAACAATGGTCGCAGGCTGAATGCTTCATGTGCGCTTTGCTGCGACCTCAGGCAGGGTAGTGCACGGTTCCGGTGCAGGGAACCGTAAGCTGTTGTTTGCGCGCCATATTTTGCGTGTTTTTTGGGGGCAGTGCAGCAAGTATCTATGGACGGTCTGTATTCCCCCGGATACCATTTTTGTGACGTCCGTGTGTAGACTCATCAAACGCAACACGGGGCTTGCCTGAATCGCTTTGGGGCTTGGGGAAGGGACCAGTTTGAAACTTCTGACGTCGCTCAAACTTCGCGGCTGGTTGCTGGTGGGAACCGCCATTTGTGGAGTCGCGCTGGCTGGCGCTGTCGCGACATTCGGATCGTCGGCCCGAGCTGGCGCTGCCCTCGAGGAACGCAAGCTGCCGATGAAGTTCAGCTGGGTAGCCTGCGAGCCGAACTGCCGAGGCTGGATCAGCGCAGTCGGCATCATCACCGCCGATACGCCCAAGGAATTCGAGGAATTTTCGCGCGGGCGCCAGCTCGGGGGTGCGACCGTCGTGCTCGACTCCAGCGGCGGTTCCGTCAATGACGCGATCACGCTCGGCCGCCGCTTCCGCAATCTCGGGCTTTTGACCACCGTCGGCATAAGCCTCCGCGGCGGGCCGTCGACACGCCCGGCCGTGGCGCCGGAGGCCTATTGCGAATCCATGTGCGCGTTCCTGCTGCTGGCTGGCAAGAAGCGTTATGTGCCGGAAGCCGCTCATGTCAGGGTTCACCAGATCTGGATGGGCGATCGCGCCGACGACGCGAAGGCGGCAAGCTACAGTGCGCAGGATATGATGATCGTGGAGCGCGACATCGGCCGCCTCGCCAAATACACGTTCGACATGGGCGGCGCCGGCGACCTGCTGTCGCTTGCGCTCAGCGTCCCGCCCTGGGAAGATCTTCACGAGCTCGACACCGCTGAGCTCAAGCTCACCAATCTGGTCACGACCGATCTCGTGGCCGACGTGCTCCCGCATGTGGATCTCTCGGCGCCGGCAATGGCTGAGGCTGCACCGAAGACGCAAGCCAGATTCGGCGCGGAACCCGAGGCGGCCAAGTCGACCAAGACGGCAGAAGCTGTGGTGCCGACCGGCGGCGTCGCCACGCCGGCAGCTACGACGCCAAAATAATCATTCTGTCGGTTCGATGCTTTGCATCGCTCCGGAACGATCGGAAAGAGGGCTCAGCCCTGTGCTGCGGCCGGCTGCTTGGCCTTGGCCTCGATCTGGCCGATCGCATCGACCACGGCATCGAATGTCAGCAGCGTCGAGGCATGGCGGGCCTTGTAGTCGCGGACCGGCTCCAGAAACTTGATCTCTTCCCATTTGCCTTCAGGAGGCGCACCGTTCTCCTTCAGCATCTTGCGAACGGTTTCGCGTAACTCACGGAGTTCGCTCGCAGTCGAGCCGACCACGTGACTTGCCATGATGGATGAAGAGGCCTGCCCGAGGGCGCACGCCTTCACGTCATGGGCGAAGTCGATGACGGTGTCGCCGTTCATCTTGAGATCGACTTTCACGGTCGAGCCGCACAGCTTGGAATGTGCCGTCGCGGTGGCATCGGGGGCCGACAATCGCCCGAGGCGCGGAATATTCCCGGCCAGCTCGATGATCCGCTTGTTGTAAATGTCGTTCAGCATGTGATGGAGTCCCGCGCGTCCATGCCCCACGTCCGCCCGATCGGCCTTGGCGGGCGTCGTCCATGGTCCTATATAGGGGCGGAACTGGTGGAAAAACAGTCCAGCGGTGCGGCGGCGGTGATCCGGATCTGCGCCGCCAGCGTTGCGAGCTCAGGACCTTTTGCGCCAAAATTGTTCTGTTCAGGCGTCTGGCGGCTTGGCCGCCCCGTCTGCCGGTGACACTCCGGCCGTGAGGCCGTCGAACGGAGTCGATATGGACGCTGCAATCAAATCCATCCGCCCGGGCAAGCCCGCCGACCGGCAGCCCGAGAGCCGTCCCGCCGAGCTGGATCCCGCCGAATTCCTCGCCGCCGCCGTCCGTGCCGACCAACCGCGCCCGGCGCGTGCCGAGGCGGAAGCGGCGGTGAAGACGCTGCTCGCCTATATCGGCGAGAACACCGAGCGTGAGGGCCTGCTCGACACGCCGCGCCGCGTCGTCGAGGCTTTCGACGAACTGTATCAGGGTTATCACCAGTGCCCGGCCGAGGTGCTCGACCGCACCTTCGGCGAGACCGCCGGCTACGACGATTTCGTTCTGGTACGCGACATCGAATTCACCTCGCAATGCGAGCACCACATGATGCCGTTCTACGGCAAGGCGCATATCGCCTATACGCCGGTGGAACGTGTCGTCGGCTTGTCCAAGCTTGCCCGTCTGACCGACATCTTCGCCCGTCGGCTCCAGACCCAGGAGCATCTGACCGCGCAGATCGCGGCGGCCATCGACGAGGTCCTCAAGCCTCGCGGCGTTGCCGTGCTGATCGAGGCCGAGCATACCTGCATGTCGGTGCGCGGCGTCGCCAAGCACGGCGCCTCCACCTTCACCAGCCGCTTCACCGGCATGTTCCGCGACAATCCGGCGGAGCAGGCCCGTTTCCTGTCGCTGGTGCGCGGCACGCGCTGACCTCGCGACGGTTCATTGTTTGAGCATGACCTTGTCGGGAAACCGCTGCGCACTTTTCCGGGTCATGCTCTGGCGAGGTCATTGTGTCCGCACACTCCCATGAGATCGAGGAAGGCCTGTCCTTCCAGCCGCGGTTCGACGCCAGCGGGCTCGTGACGGTGGTCGCGACCGACGTCGCCACCGGCGACGTGCTCATGGTCGCGCACATGAACGACGAGGCGCTGCGCAAGACAATCGCGACCGGGGAGGCCTGGTACTTCAGCCGCTCGCGCAACGCGTTATGGCGAAAAGGCGAGACCTCGGGTCAAACCCAGCGCGTGGTCGAGATGCGCACCGATTGCGATCAGGATGCGGTGTGGATCCGCGTCGAGCAGATCGGCGCCGCCTGCCACACCGGCCGGCGCTCGTGCTTCTACCGCAAGGTCGAGGGAACGGGTGGAGAAGCGAGGCTGGTCTTCGCCGATGCCGGGCGGCTGTTTGACCCCAGCGACGTTTACAAGAAGTAGCCCCGTCATTCCGGGGCGCGGGGACGCGCGACCCCGGAATCCATCGTACGGCATCACGTGTTGCTCGATGGATTCCGGGCTGATCGCTGCGCGATGCCCGGAATGACGGCGGAGGGCCGAACCGCCGGATTAACCCCGCCTTAACCATACCTGTCCCACGGTGAAACCACGGGCGTCCGAATTGCCGGCGCCGCTCAAGGCCGCGCGGGGCGGGCGCTTCAACATGTCGGTCGACAATTTCAGTGCCACGCAGACGGCCGGTCTCGACCCGTCGCGGGCGCGCGTCGCCGGTGCGATCAAGCAGGCCTCGAACATCTCCGGCGTCAGCTTCCAGTACATGCTGACCACGGCCAAGATGGAATCGAACTTCAATCCGACGGCCGCTGCCACCACCTCGTCCGCGCAGGGGCTCTACCAGTTCATCGACCAGACCTGGCTCGGCACGGTCAAGGAAGCCGGCGCGCCGCTCGGGTATGGCAGCTATGCCGACGCCATCACGAAGACATCGTCGGGCACATACACGGTCGACGATCCCGTGAAGAGGCGCTCGATCATGAAGCTGCGTGACGATCCCGAAGCCGCTTCCGCCATGGCCGCGGCGCTGACGCAGTCGAACAGCTTCAAGCTCACCGGCCTGCTCGGGCGCAGGCCGAGCGACAGCGAGCTCTACATGGCCCATTTCATGGGCGTCGGCGGCGCGGCGAAACTGATCGCCAATGCCGAGGACAACCCGCAAGCGGTCGGCGCGCGGCTGTTTCCCAACGCGGCTGCCGCCAATCGCCCGATCTTTTATGCCAAGGACGGCCGTGCCCTCAGCGTCTCGGAGGTCTATTCGGTGCTCGACGCGCGCTACGCCAGCGCGGCCAACTCGAAAGTGACCCGGAGCGCAATGGCGATGTACGGCGGCACGCCGTCGACCACCGAGGTTGCGAGCGCGGCCGGCGTGCAGCCGAGCGCGCCGGTGATCGACAATGCCGCCTATCTCCAGACCTTCCCCAACACCAACGCTGTGACGCAAGTCGGGGCGACATCGCCCATGACGGTCGCAGACAATGCGCCGGCCACGCCGGCCTTCCGCTCGATCTATCAGCCCGGCGATACCGCGCAGCCTGTCTCGACTACGGTGCAGAAATTGTGGGGCAACAACGCCTCGCTCACCTCGGTCGCCTCGGCGATGCCGGACGTCCGCCCGCCGCAGCCGCTCGATCTCTTCAGCGATCGCAGCGGCACCTTCTCGAGCTAGATGTTCTCGTGTCCCGGACGCGCCGCAGCGTGAAGCGCTGCTGCGCAGAGCCGGGACCGACGCTGCGACGAATCCTCTTGTTGGAATTGGGCCCCGGCTCCGCAGCGCATCACTGCGTGCTGCGCTTGCGTCCGGGGCACGAGCAGGGCGCCTTTGTTCCCTTAATAAATCATCAATAAAACCAGCCAGTTATGGTGAACGCTTTGTTAAGCGTCGTGGTTTATTTTGTGTTGCAGGTGACGAGCCGTCATCGTTTTTCGTTCGTTGTGTAAGCCGGAAGCAGGATGATCGTTCGGCAGTTCATTCATTGGATCAGGACGGCGCCCGCCGGCGAGCGCGCCGAGGCGACCCGGGCGTTGGCGCGGGCTTGGCTGATCTCGGACCTTTCCGCAGACGACCGCAATGCCGCCGAAGGCGCGCTTTTGATGCAGCTCGACGATCCCTCCCCGCTGGTGCGGCAGGCGATGGCCGAGGCCTTTGCCCGCAGCAGCGAGGCGCCAGCGGCGATCGTGCGAGCGCTATCGGCGGACCAGCCGACGGTGGCGCTGCCGATCCTCGAACATTCTCCGCTGCTGATCGATGCCGACCTCGTCGACATCGTCGCGACCGGTCACGAGG
>JAEYTQ010000445.1 GCA_023433965.1 Pseudomonadota bacterium
GCGGCTCGATGGACGCGAGTTCGCCGAGCGGAGCGCGCTGCACGGCAGCGATGGTCTCGCCGATCTGGCGCAGCAGGCGCTCCTTCTGGTCTTCCGGCAGGTGCGGCCAGACCTCCGAGCCGAGCGCGCCGGCGAGGCGGGTGATGACCAGATAAGGCCAGCCGTCACGCGTCCCCTCCGCGACGATCGCGGGGATGGGCAGATCCAGGCGGCCCACCAGCTGCACCAGCGAGCCGCGCTCGGAGACGAATTGCGCAGCGAGCAGCGGCGGGAAGATTTTCAGGATCAGTTCTTCGCCGAGACCGACCACGAGGTTGGTGCCGGTCGCAAACACTTGCGGGGCACTGGCGTCGAAGCCGTGGCTGCGCGCGATGTCCAGCGCGATGGGGAGCCAGCGCGAGGAAGCGGAGCGGAAGGCCCGGAAGGTCTCCGCGTCTGCGAGGCGAGGGAGTGTCATCGACATTGGGCGCTTCGTACGTTGCGATCGTCATGCCCCGGGCTTGTCCGGGCCATGACGACGTGGAACTCGCGCTCCAACCAACGCCAAGCGCTCAACGACACCTACCGTTCCGGACTTGCCCGCTCGAACTGGCGCAAGAGCTTGTTGCCGCGTTCGACTGCAGAATCGAGGGCGGCCTGTGCGCTCTTCTGTCCGGCGAAGGCCTGCTCCAGCTCGTCCTCGATCACGCCGCGGATCAGGACGAAGGAGCCGAGCCGGATACCCTTGGAGTTCTCCGTCGGCGGATTGAGCGTAACCTGCTCGAACGAGATCGCCGAGCCCGGATTGCGCTCGTAGAAGCCTTGCGAGCGCGTCAGCTCGAAGGCGGCGCGGGTCACCGGCAGATAGCCGGTGTTCTGGTGCCAGGCGGCCTGCACGCCGGGCTGCGACAGATAGGCGAAGAACCGCGCCACGCCCTTGTATTCCTCGCGCGGACGGTCGCGCAGCACCCACAGCGTGGCGCCGCCGATGATCGAGTTCTGCGGCGCGCCCGAAACGTCCGGCCAATACGGCATCATGCCGTAGCCGACCTCGAACTTCGAATTCGCCCTGATGTCGGCGCGCGTCGCCGAGGAGCCGATGAAGATGCCGCATTCGCCTTTCTGGAAGCGCGGCTCGGCCGACTGGCCGCGGCCGCTGTAGTCGAACAGTTTCGTCTTTTGCCATTCGGCGAGCTGGGCGACGTGCTTGACGACGACGGGATCGTTGATGGTCAGCTCGGCATCGAGGCCGGCAAAGCCATTGGCGCGCGTGGCCAGCCGCAGATTGTGAAACGCCGAAAAATTCTCGACATGGATCCACGACGGCCAGGACGTGGTGAAGCCGCAAGCCGCGCCGCGCTCGCGCAGGCGCTTTGCAGCGGCGGCCAATTCCGGCCAGGTCTTCGGCGACGTCTCCGGATCGAGGCCGGCGTCGCGGAACATGGTTTTGTTGTAATAGAGAATCGGCGTCGAGGAATTGAACGGGAACGACAACAGATTGCCGGCGGCATCGGTGTAATAGCCGGAGACCGCGGGCAGGTAATCGCCCAGCGAGAACGGCTCGCTTTGGTCCCGCATCAGGCTGAACACCGGATAGATCGCGCCCTTGGCCGCGGTCATGGTGGCGGTCGCGACCTCGTTGACCTGGACGATCGCCGGCTGGCTGCGCGAGCGGAAGGCGAAGATCGCCGCCGTCACGGTCTCGGTGTAGTTGCCCTTGTAGACGGGCACGATGCGGTAATCGGACTGCGAGGCGTTGAAGTCCGAGGCGAGCTTCTCCAGTTGCCGGCCGAGCTCGCCGGACATGGCGTGCCACCACGCGATGTCGGTGGCGGCCCGCGCCTTCGAGACGAACGTGAGCGCCGCAAGGACGACAACGACCGGCAAAAGGCGCAATGCTGAAATCACAGGGCTCTTCCATCTGGCGCGACAAGCCGCGACCGTCCTTGCTTAAGGCCCGGCATACCCGGTTTCAACCCGGAAGGCGCGCCAGCCGCGCCGCACAATCGGTCCTAGCCCGTGGCGGGATGGCCTTCCATCAACCATCTGCTAGATTGCATTGAACCTTTTCCATCCGTCATAGACTCCACCACTGAGGGGTTGAGTGTGCCAGTGCTGAGCCGTGCCGAACTCTCGCGGACCGGGGTGATCTTCGTCGCGCTTGTGCTCGCCGTGTGGACGACGGGCGCCGTTGCACGCGAATTTCGCGCCGCCGATACCCAGGCCGAGGATTACCCGACCGTCCAGGCGCTGCGCTACATGGGCGCCCTGATCGCCGAACGCAGCGGCGGCCGCCACGAGATCAAGGTGTTCCACTCCCGCCAGCTCGGCGAGGAAAAGGAGACCATCGAGCAGACCCGGGCCGGCGCGATCGACCTGAACCGGACCAATGTGGCCCTGATCGGCAATTTCGTTCCGGCGATGAACGTGCTCGCGATGCCGTTCCTGTTCCGGTCCATCGAGCACTTGCAGAAGGTGCTGGACGGGCCGATCGGCAGCGAGATCCTGAACAGTTTCGAGCCTTACGGCTTCGTCGGGCTCGCCTTCTACGATTCCGGCGCGCGGTCGATTTACAACGGTGTCCACCCGGTGCGGAGCATCGCCGACCTCCGGGGCATGCGGATCCGGGTGCAGCAATCGGAGTTGATGAGCCAGATGATCCGCGCGCTCGGTGCCGAGCCTGTCGAGCTGGCTTACGGGCAGGTGCTCACCGGGCTCGCCAATCATCTGATCGACGGCGCCGAGAACAATTGGCCATCCTTCGTGACCACGGACCATTACAAGCATGCCGGCCACTACACCCTCACCGAGCACACGATGAGCCCCGAAGTGCTGGTCATCTCGCTGAAGGCGTGGCAGAGCCTGTCGCCGGACGAGCAGAAGATCTTCCGCGAGGCAGCGCAGCGCTCCAGCCAATTCATGCGCGAGAAATGGCGCGACCTCGAGGAGCAGTCGCAGCGCAAGGCGCAGGCCGCCGGCGTCACCGTCGTCAGCGAGATCGACCGCAAGCCGTTCTTCGACGCGATGGCCCCGATCTACGCCAAGGTCGCGCGCGATCCCGCCGCGGCCGCGCTGATCGAACGCATTCGCAAGGTGGAGTGAGCCGCATTGGCTGCGCTTGGACATCGCGAGCACGCGGAGCGGCCGCCCGGCCCGATCGGGCAGCTGCGCGCGCGCCTCGTCGGCGTGCTGCGCGCAGTGCCGATCCGCTGGCGCATCCTGTCGATCGCGGCGCTGAATTCCGCCGTCGTCGTGGTGCTGGTGGCGATGATCTGGAACGGCGCGCAGGTGCTGGGCTCGGCCTGGGACGACGTGCGCCAGGTGCGCGAATCCGACCGCATCCTGGCGCTGCTCGAAAGCGAGACCGGCCGCCTGCACAATCTGATCCACCGCTACATCAACCAGCCGAGCCCGGATCTGTTCGCCGAGATCCTCCTGCTGCGCGAGGCGGTGCTCGGCACGCTGTCCAACCGCGCCGCCAAGGACCCGATGCTGTCGGGCTCGGTCGAGGAGCTGGAGCGCACCACCGACCGCTTCCTCAACGGCTTCGGCGAGCTGCGCAGCGTGCAGGCCACCATCGCCAAGACCTATGAGGAGCAGGTGCAGGGCCCGGCCAGGGACATGGCCGGCCTCTATTCCATCATCGAAGGCGCCACCGGCCATCGCGACGCGCTGATCTGGCCCTCGCTCGGCAAATCCCG
>JAEYTQ010000755.1 GCA_023433965.1 Pseudomonadota bacterium
TGGTCGATCCCTCTCCCTGGCCGGCCGTCGGCTCGCTCTCGGCCTTCATCATGGCGGTCGGCGCAGTCGCCTGGATGCACCACATGTTCTCCGCGGCACCGATCGTGTTCGGCGTCGGCACCGTGGGCGTCCTCTACACCATGGCAAGCTGGTGGGGCGACGTGATGAAGGAAGCCCAGTACAAGGGCGACCATACCCGCGTCGTGCAGCTGCATCATCGCTACGGCATGATCCTGTTCATCGCCTCCGAGGTGATGTTCTTCGTCGCCTGGTTCTGGGCCTATTTCAACGCGGCGCTGTTTCCGGCCGACGCGGTCCAGGCCACCCGCGATGCGGTGTTCGGCTGCGGTCTCGGCACCCAGGCCGGGGCCTGCGCGGTCCCCGGCACCTGGCCGCCGAAGGGCATCGAGACGTTCGACCCCTGGCATCTGCCGCTCCTGAACACGCTGATCCTGCTCACCTCGGGCACCACCGTGACCTGGGCCCACCATGCACTGCTCGAGAACGATCGCCAGGGCCTGAAGTACGGCCTGATCCTTACGGTCGTCCTTGGTGCGCTCTTCACCTGCGTGCAGGTCTATGAGTACAGCCATGCGGCGTTCTCCTTCGCCGGCAACGTCTACGGTGCGACCTTCTTCATGGCGACGGGCTTCCACGGTTTCCACGTCCTGGTGGGCACCATCTTCCTGCTGGTTTGCCTGTTCCGCGCCTATGCCGGCCACTTCACGCCGAAGCAGCATCTCGGCTTCGAGTTTGCCGCCTGGTACTGGCATTTCGTCGACGTGGTCTGGCTGTTCCTGTTCCTCTGCATCTACGTCTGGGGGCGGGGCGCCGCGACCATGGCCGCCGCGCACTGAGCCGTATCGAACCGATCAGAAAGGGCGGCCGTGGGGCCGCCCTTTCGCGTTACGGGCCGCCGCAAGCTTCGGCGCAAACTGTGATAGAGTCCGCCATCATGAACGACAGCGTCGGCCCAACCCAGTCCGAAACCACCGTCCTGCAAAGCGCGATGCGGGGGCTGGCCTGCAAGTGCCCGCGCTGCGGCCAGGGCAAGCTCTATGCAGGCTTCCTGACGCTCGCGCCCGCTTGCGACCGCTGCGGTCTCGACTACGCCTTCATCGACACGGGCGATGGCCCGGCGATCTTCATCATCATGCTCGCGGGCGGCATCGTCGTCGCGGCCGCGCTCATCGTCGAGGTCAAGTACCAGCCGCCGTACTGGCTGCATGCGGCGCTCTGGCTGCCGCTGATCCTGGCCACGACGCTGCTGCCGCTGCGTGCGATGAAATCGCTGCTGATCGCGCTGCAATTCCACCACAAGGCGGCGCCGGGCCGGTTGGTCGATCGCGCCAAATGAACGAGCCTGCGCGCAAGGGCGGCGTAGCGGGTTTCGCGCTGTTCACACTGTTCCTGACGGCAGTGTTCGTCGGGCTCGGTGTCTGGCAGTTGCAGCGCCGGACAGCCAAGCACGAGCTGATTGCGGCACTCACCGAGCGGCTTGCGGTCGCGCCCGTCGCGCTGCCGCCGTCCGCGCAGTGGGCTGCGCTGAATCCCGCCCGCGACGAATTCCGCCGCGTCAGCTTCACCGCGACCTATGCGGCCCTGCCCGATGCGATGGTCTATTCCTCCGGCTCCGCGGTGCGCAAGGACGCCTCCGGGCCGGGCACCTGGGCGTTCCTGCCGGCGCGGCTCCCCGGCGGCGAGACGGTCGTGATCGACGCGGGCTTCGTCGAGAACACGATGCAGGATCGCGGCGTCGAGGACCGCGCGGTGAAGAAGCTCGTCACGGGCGAACCGGTCGAGCTCACCGGCTATCTGCGCTTCCCCGAGGTGCCAGGCTGGCTGACGCCGGCTGAGAATCGCGACAAGCGGCTCTGGTTCGTGCGCGACCACCTGGGAATCGCGAGCGCGCTCGGCTGGGGCACGGTTGCACCGTTCTATGTCGATCTGGAGCAGCCCGTGCCCACGAACGGCATTCCGCGTCCCGGCCGGCTCGAGGTGAACCTGAAGGACGATCACCTGCAATATGCCGTGACCTGGTTCTCGCTTGCAGGCGCCGTGCTGATCGCCTTCGCCGTGTGGGCGAGGGGCCGGCGGCAGAGCTGAATCTCCACATCCATCGGGGGAACCCGGGATCGCCCGGGGTTTATTATTCAGCGCATATTCACGAGTGTGGTCCTAAACCGCCGGTATTTTCCGCGGCAGACAGGGATTGCGGCGTGAGCGATTTCGATCAGATGGGAATTATCGTCGATTGGGTCGACGCCTGCCGGAAGGGCGACCTCGCAACGCTGCTCGACCTCTATGCGGACGATGCGCAGCTCGAATGCACGTGTGACGGCACGCGGCGCTATCGCGGCCGGAGCGAGATTGAGGCCTATTGGCAGCCGCGGCTGAGCGCCTTCTCGTCGGCAGGTTTCGGGTTGGAGGAAATCCATCCCGCGCCCCACGGCGTCGATCTCGAATATTCCGTCGCCGGCGCGTTGCGCATTCAGGCCTCGTTTCGCTTCGGCCCGGATGGCAAGATCCGCAGCACGCTGTGCGAACCGGCGCTGCAGACCGCCCATGAAGGCTGCTGCGCGTGCTGACTAGCAGCTGACCGGCGCCTCGCGAGCCGGTTCGGCCGGAAGGCGGCAGCGCACGTAAGTTCGCTCTTCCACGCGCAACAGCGACAGCGATCCGCTGAGCGCACGCACGCGCTCATGCATGCCGGTCAGGCCCCGCCCGAACACGTTGCCCGCAGGAAAACCGCCGCCGTCGTCGGAAATCTCGATCACGAGCACCTCGCTTGTGACGGTCGCTTCTACGTGCGCATTGCTGGCCTCGGCGTGGCGCAACACGTTGGTCAGTGCTTCCTGGATCACCCGATACACGGTCTGAGCCAGCGGCCCGTCGATCCGGTTGAGAGCGGGATCGATCGTGTCCGTCAGCACGAGATGTGGCGCCTGCCTGCGAAAATTCCGGAGCAGCGTCTGCACGCTGCTCGATAGGCCCAGCTCCTCGATATAGAGCGGCCGCAGCCGGTCGAGGATACGGCGGTTGGTGTGCTGGAGCGCCTCTACCGACTGCAGCAGGTCCTGTGCCGAATTGCCTACATTTCCCACTGACTGGGAGGCCTCGGCCAGGGCAATCGTGCCGGCGCGGATGCTGAACAGCAGCGGTCCGAGCTCGTCGTGCAATTCGCGAGCGAGATCGCGCCGCTCGTCGTCCTGGACCGACACGAGGCGGTGCAACAGGTCGCGATTGTCCTGGTTCAGCTGCGCCAGCGTTGCGGCCAGCGCGTTCGCCTCTTCGCAGCCCTGCCTGATTTCCGCCGGACCGCCGACGGGAATCGGCCGGGTGTAGTCGCCCCGTCGTATTCGCGTGAGACCTTCGGCGAGATCTTTCAGGGGACGCAAGGCTGATCCGGTCAAGACGTGGCCGATCGTGCCGGTAAGGACCATCATCACGACGATGAGGCCGGTGAGCGCAAGAAGGCCGATCCATTTCTCGAACAGGTCGGCCGACATGTCGGGCACGGATACGATGTCGCCGACGCGTCTGCCCGCGATCATGACCGGGGCCGTTGCCTCTACGTCGGGTATGGCGAGAAGGTCGATGAACCATTGCGGCACGCCATGCGGCTTGCGCAGGCCGCCCTTCGGCGGCGGCGTTGGACCTGCCTCCATGGCCCGGAATTGGATATCGGAGGAGGTGCCCAAGGAATGGACAAAGGCGTCGAGCGTCTGCCGTGGATTGTCCGATGTGCGCAGGGTGCTGTTGAGTGCGGCGGCGATGGCCTCGATCGAGCGCCGCCGCGGCTCGCTCTCCTCCGCCAATTGACCCGTCGCAAATGTCTGGAGCAGCACGCCGCCCAGGATCAGCGCCGCGAGAAAACCGGCGCCTAGCGGAAGAAACAGTTGCGTTCGGTACCAAAGTCGTTGCCACATTAGGTCAATTCTAACGCGCGTCGGCGGGATTTTCTCTTTCCATTTGTTCCCGTCGGTCTATGAGTCGAAAAACCAGAGAGTGCGCGATGCAAGATACCACCAAGCTGGCAACCAGGGTCCTGATCGTCGACGACCATCCCGTCGTGCTGTCGGGGTGCCGCACCCTGTTCGCGTCCGACCATTCAATCCGCATCGACGAAGCGACGGACGCCAAATCCGGGCATCGCGCCTATGTCAGCAAGCGCCCCGACGTCACGGTGATCGACATCAGCCTGCCCGATGTCTCCGGATTTGAGCTGATGCGGCGCATCCGCAAGGACGATCCTGACGCCAAGATCATCATGTTCAGCATGAACGACGATCCAGCCTTCGTGGTGCGGGCAGTGGAGCTTGGGGCGCAGGGCTACGTCTCCAAGGGCGACGATCCCAGGATCCTGCTGAAAGCGGTGCGCAAGGTTGTCGCGGGCGACAATTTCATCTCGCCGCAGCTTGCGGAGGCCGTGACGTTTTCAGGCGCAGCGATCAAGGCCAATCCGGCGACGCAGATGACGCCGCGGGAGCTTGAAATTCTCCGCCTGCTCGGGCGCGGCAACAAGATCGTCGAAGTCGCCGAGGCACTCGGCATCTCCTACAAGACGGTCGCCAACACGACATCCCTGCTCAAGCAGAAGCTGGGCGCCAAGAACCATTCCGACCTGATCCGGATCGCCGTGGAAATCGGGATGAACTAGCCTTGCGCCAGCGACCGAACCGGCTGCTCCCGGATGCAGTGGTTCGGCCGCCGGATCGACGCAGGCAGTTGTCGGGCAATGCATGGACAACGGGCTGACGTCCATCCGCGCACACAATGGGCCCAAAGCTGCATTCGTTCCTGCGCGGGGGTTGTTTCGGGAAAGAATGGCAGTGTTATCCAGATTCCGGCGGTAATGCAAATAAAGCGGGCTTGCGATAGGATCGGGATAAATAGGAACATTCTCCCGCGCGGGCGGTTTGGCCCTTGACGATTCCGTGACGGGCGTCGAAAGCTTGCAACAGAGTTTTGGTGGGTTGGTGACCCCCCGACGAGGCAAATCGGTCTGCACACAACGACAGACCTTCCAAGAGAAGGGCTGCGGCGAATGCTGCAGCCCTTTTTCGTCGTGCGGGGGTGGCGGAAGAGCGGTTTCCCGATGCCGCAAAACACATTATGGTGGCCGAAAGCTTCTGGCTGTTGACAAGTAATTTCGTGAAATCAAAGGCTTAAGGATCGAGCTCCGGCTCGCCCTGCCTTTGGAGGGCAGTTTGACTCGTTATATCTCGACCCGGGGCGAGGCCCCCGAACTCGGCTTCTGCGACGTGATGCTGACCGGGCTCGCGCACGACGGCGGCCTGTATGTGCCGGCCGCCTGGCCGGAGCTCTCCACTGAAGCCATCGCCGGCTTCTTCGGCCGCCCCTATTGGGAGGTCGCGGTCGACGTGATTCGTCCCTTTGCCGCGGGCGAGATCTCGGACGCCGAGCTCGGCCGCATGGCCAACGAGGCCTATGCCACCTTCCGCCATCCCGCGGTGGTGCCGCTGCGCCAGATGTCACCGCATCAGTTCGTGCTGGAGCTGTTCCACGGTCCGACGCTCGCCTTCAAGGACGTGGCGATGCAGCTGATCTCGCGGCTGATGGACCACGTGCTCGCCAAGCGCGGCCAGCGCACCACCATCGTGGTCGCGACCTCGGGCGATACCGGCGGTGCCGCCGTGGAAGCCTTCGCCGGCCTCGAGAACGTCGATCTGATCGTGCTGTTTCCGCACGGCCGCATCTCCGAGGTGCAGCGGCGGATGATGACGACAACGGGGGCGGCCAATGTCCATGCGCTCGCCATCGAGGGTCATTTCGACGATTGCCAGGCCCTCGTGAAGGGGATGTTCAACAACCATCGCTTCCGCGATGCCACCTCGCTGTCTGGCGTCAATTCCATCAATTGGGCACGCATCGTCGCCCAGGTGGTCTATTATTTCACCTCCGCCGTTGCCGTCGGTGCGCCCGCGCGGGCGGTCGATTTCGTCGTGCCCACCGGTAATTTCGGCGACATCTTCGCCGGCTATGTCGCCAAGCGCATGGGCCTGCCGGTACGCACCCTGCGCATCGCCGCCAACGTCAACGACATCCTGGCGCGGACTCTGAAGACCGGGATCTACGAGGTGCGCGAGGTGCACGCGACGGCGTCGCCCTCGATGGACATCCAGATCTCGTCGAATTTCGAGCGGCTGCTGTTCGAGGCAGGCCGGCGCGATGCGGCGGGCGTGCGCCGCCTAATGGAACAGCTGAAGCAGTCCGGACGTTTCGTGCTGCCCGATGCGACGCTCGCCGCGATTCGCGACGAGTTCGACGCCGGGCGCGCCGACGAGACCGAGACCGCAGCCGCGATCCGCGCCGCTTGGCGCGAAGCAGGCGAACTGGTCGATCCCCACACCGCCGTGGCGCTCGCCGTCGCGGACCGCGACACCACCGACACGCGGGTGCCGAGCATCGTGCTCTCCACCGCCCATCCCGCCAAATTCCCCGATGCGGTCGAGGCGGCGTGCGGCCAGCGGCCGCAAATGCCGGCCTGGCTCGACGGCTTGATGACCAAATCCGAACACATGAAGGTGATGAAGAACGATCAGGCCGAGCTCGAGCAGTTCGTGTTGTCGGTCAGCCGCGCTGCGAAGCAGGGAGTTGCCGGATGAGCGTCGAGATGTCCAAGCTTTCCTCCGGCCTGACCATCGTCACCGACAGGATGCCCCATCTCGAGACTGCTGCGCTCGGTGTCTGGGCCGGCGTCGGTGGGCGCGACGAGAAGCCGAACGAGCACGGCATCTCGCATCTGCTCGAGCACATGGCGTTCAAGGGCACGACCAAGCGCACCTCGCGCGAGATCGTCGAGGAGATCGAGGCGGTCGGCGGCGACCTCAATGCCGGCACCTCGACCGAGACGACGTCCTATTACGCGCGGGTGCTGAAGGCCGACGTCCCGCTCGCGCTCGACGTGCTCGCCGACATCCTCGCCAATCCCGCCTTCGAGCCCGAGGAGCTGGAGCGCGAGAAGAACGTCATCGTGCAGGAGATCGGGGCCGCGCAGGACACGCCTGATGACGTCGTATTCGAGCATCTGAACGAGCTCTGCTATCCCGACCAGCCGATGGGCCGCTCGCTGCTCGGCACCGCCAAGACCCTGCGCGCCTTCAACCGGGACATGCTGCGCGGCTACCTCTCGACGCACTATCGCGGGCCCGACATGGTGGTGGCGGCGGCCGGCGCGGTCGATCACGGCCAGGTGGTCGCCGAGGTCGAAAAGCGTTTCGCGAGCTTCGAGGCGACGCCCGGACCCAAGCCGCAATCGGCCCAGTTCGGTCAGGGCGGTGCCAAGGTGGTGCATCGCGAGCTCGAACAGGCGCATCTGACGCTGGCGCTCGAAGGGGTGCCGCAGGCCGATCCATCGCTGTTCTCGCTCCAGGTCTTCACCAACATCCTCGGCGGCGGGATGTCATCGCGCCTGTTCCAGGAGGTGCGCGAGAAGCGCGGCCTTTGCTACTCGATCTACTCGTTCCACGCGCCCTATACCGATACCGGCTTCTTCGGCCTCTACACCGGCACTGATCCGGCCGATGCGCCGGAGATGATGGAGGTCGTGATCGACATCATGAACGAGTCGGTGGAGACGTTGACCGAGGCCGAGATCGCCCGGGCCAAGGCGCAGATGATGGCGGGGCTCCTGATGGCGCTGGAGAGCTGCTCCTCCCGCGCCGAGCAACTCGCCCGGCATGTGCTGGCCTATGGGCGGCCGCAAACCGTCCAGGAACTGGTCGCCAGGATCGATGCCGTCACCATCGAATCGACCCGGGACGCTGCGCGTGCGCTGCTGGCGCGGAGCCGGCCCGCCGTTGTCGCATTGGGCAGCGGGAGGGGTCTGGACACGGCGGTGTCTTTCGCGGAAGGATTGACCCGGGCGCGCGCCAAGGCGCGGCTGCATTAGGAGCCGCGCGCTACGCGCCTGCCCCGGGAAGCATCACCATGGCCCTGTTTCGCCTGCCATCCAGTGGACCCGCCGCCCTCGCGCCGCGCGGCAACGGGCTACTGCTGCGTGCCCCGCAAATGTCGGACTTCCTGCAATGGGCCCATTTGCGCGAGACCAGCCGCGATTATCTCACGCCCTGGGAGCCGATCTGGCCGTCCGACGATCTGACGCGCTCCGGCTTCCGCCGCCGCCTGCGCCGCTATTCCGAGGACATCGCCGCGGACCGCTCCTATCCGTTTCTGATCTTCCGTGAGCTCGACGGCGCCCTGGTCGGCGGCATCACGCTGGCCAACGTCCGGCGCGGGATCGTGCAGGCGGGCACGATCGGCTATTGGGTGGGCCAGCCTCATGCCCATCGCGGCTACATGACGGCTGCGCTGCGGGTGCTGCTGCCGACCCTGTTCGGCGAGCTCAATCTGCACCGGGTCGAGGCCGCCTGCATCCCCACCAATGCGCCGTCGATTCGGGTGCTGGAGAAGTGCGGCTTCTCGCGCGAGGGCCTGGCGCGCCGTTATCTCTGCATCAACGGGGTCTGGCAGGATCATTTGCTGTTCGGCCTACTGCACGAGGATTTCCGCGGCTGAGTGGCCCGATTCGTGGGTCCAATCCCCTCTTGCCGCCTTGGGTTCGCCGATTTTGGCGATATAACCCGCGGGGCCTGCCGGTGATCGGCCGGGTTTTTGTCATGGAGTAGGGGCTTTGAAGGGGAAGCAGCTTCGGTCATCGCGGAACGCGCTGCGGCTTGTGCCTGCGATCGCTCTCATGTTGTCGGTGTCGTGCGCGGCGGTGTCGCCGGTGGCGGCGCAGTCATTGACCGACCGTTTCAAGAGCCTGTTCGGCGGCAAGTCGGACGAGCCGGTCCAGCCCAGTCCTGCCCCGGTGCCCGGCCAGCCGGCCGAAGACGAGATCGATTGCCCGCAGGTGACGGTACGTTCGGGGGCCTCGACCTACGCGGTCGGCGCCAGCGGCAAGCCTGCCGTCGGCAATGAGATTCGCTTCCAGGCCACGATCTCCAAGATGGCGCGCGAATGTTCCCGTGGTGGCGCCGGCATCACCGCCCGGATCGGCATCCAGGGCCGCGTCATCGCCGGTCCCGCCGGTGCGCCGGCCACGGTCGAGGTGCCCCTGCGCATCGCCGTCGTGCAGGGCGGCATCGGCGAGAAGGTGATCGCCTCGAAGGCCTACCGGACCACGGTCGAGATGACGGACGGCGGCAGCGTGCCTTTCACCTTCATCGCGGAGGATATGACTTATCCGGTGCCGGCAGCTGCGGTCGCCGAGAACTACATCTTCTATGTCGGCTTCGATCCGCAGGCGCTGTCGCCCGAACCGAAGGGCCGCAAGAAGAAGTAGGGCGAGGTTTCGCCACAAGCTCAACTGTCATTGCCCGAGAAGGCGGCAATCCAGTACTCCGAGACAGCAAGGCCAGAGCGGAGAACGTGGCGTACTGGATCACCGGCCCCAGTGCGCTAGTGCGCACAAGGCGGGTGATGACTCCGCGATTGTAGACGTTGATGCGCACCAAACAAAAAAAAGCCGGCGCTCATCGCGCCGGCTTTTTGATTCGTGGAGGCAAGCGC
>JAEYTQ010000490.1 GCA_023433965.1 Pseudomonadota bacterium
GTTGTGAGGCTTGGTCGCGCCGCGTCTTTCACCTCTCCCCGCCGAGGAGAGGTGAATGATGCCGACACATCGTGGTCGAACATCCGCATGCGTTACGGCTTGTTCGGGCGCAGCTCGATGCCGACGCCCTTGTTGACGAAGCGCAGGGTGTAGGATTTGCGGAAGTCGAGATCCGCCTTCACGACGCCGGCCTTGACCATCTTGTTGAAGAAGGAGGCGTAGCGCTCGTCGCTCATCGCGCCGATGCCGTTCTTGAGGCTGTCGCCGGAATCGACGATGCCGTGCTCCTTCATCTTGGCAACGGAATAGGCGAGCAGATCGTCGGTCATCTCCGGGTTGAGCTTCTTGATCAGGGCGTTGCCGGCGGAATTGTCGCGGTAGATGTAATTGTACCAGCCGACCATGGAGGCATCGACGAAGCGTTGGACCAGATCGGGCTTCTTCTCGACGATGTCGCGGCGGGTCTCGATCAGGGTCGAATAGGTGTTGAAGCCGTAATCGGCGAGCAGCAGCACGTTGGGTTTGAAGCCTGCGGCCTTCTCGACCGCGAACGGCTCGGAGGTCACGTAACCCTGCATCGCGCTCTTCGGGTTTGCGATGAAGGGCTGCGGATTGAAATTATACGGGCGCACGTTCTTCTCGCCGAAACCGTATTCGGACTTCAGCCATTGGAAGTAGCTGGTCATGCCCTCCTTGGAGACGAACAGGGTCAGCGGCTTGAGGTCCTCGATCCTGGCGACCTTCGCGTCCGGATGCGTCAACATCACCTGCGGATCTTTCTGGAAGATCGCCGCGATGGTGACGACGGGAACGTTGTTGGCGACCGCGTCGAACGACATCAGCGTGTTCGCGGCCATGAAGAAATCGATCTTGCCCGCGATCAGCAGCATGCGGTTGTTCTCGTTCGGACCGCCGGGGACGATGGCGACGTCGAGGCCGTACTTCTTGTAGGTGCCGTCGGCGACCGCCTGGAAGAAGCCGCCATGCTCGGCCTCGGCCACCCAATTGGTGCCGAACGTGACCTTGTCGAGCGTCTCGGCCCGCGCCGGCGCGAACGAGGCGGCAGCGGCCAACAGGCCCGCGATGAACGCTCGCCGCAGATGAAAGGGGGTCATAATGGCACTCCGTCGATCGTGGCTGGCCCAATCGCGTCTGGCCCGCGTGAAGGCAACGCGATAAAACCGCATGACGTCAGGGGACGCGAGCCGGCCGAGCCTGCGTCCCCTGATACCCCAAATTACGTGACAAATTCAGGCAAGGAAACCTTGATGACGCCGTCCCGCGACTGGACCGACATCGACTGGGCTCAGGCGGACCCGGCGGAGGTGTCGCGCTGGATCGCGGTGCTGCCGCTGGCAGCAACCGAGCAGCACGGCCCGCATCTGCCGCTCACGACGGACGTGCTGATCGCGGATGCCTATCTGGCGCGCGTGCGCCAGCTGCTGCCCGCGAGCGTTCCGGCGCGTTTCCTTCCGGTCGAGCCGGTCGGGATTTCCACCGAGCACATCGACTATCCGGGCACGCAGACGCTGCCGACCGAAGTTGCACTGAAGCGATGGACGGGGATCGGCGAGGACGTTGCACGCCGCGGCGTGAGGAAGCTCGTCATGATCACCAGCCATGGCGGCAACAGCGCCGCCATGATGCTGGTGGCGCAGGATCTACGCGCGCATCACAGACTGTTCGTGGTGACGACGTCATGGTCGCGGCTCTCGGGCGCGGACAGACTGTTCCCGGCCGACGAAGTGCGCCACGGCATCCACGGCGGCGCGGTCGAGACCTCGATCATGCTGGCGCGCTATCCGGATCAGGTGCGCAGGGATGCGATCGCGGATTTTCCTGCGAGCAGCATCGCGATGGAGCAGCAATATCGCTGGCTCTCGACGCAGCGGCCCGCGCCATTCGCCTGGCAGGCGCAGGATCTCAATCCGAGCGGCGCGGTCGGCAATGCGATGCTGGCTGACCCAGCGAAGGGCGAGCGGCTGCTCGACCAGGGCGCGGCGGCGTTCTGCGAGCTGCTGAGCGAGGTCGATAAATTCGACGTGAACAGGCTCGGCAAAGGGCCGCTCGGCAACGCTGCATCCAGCTGAAAACATTCGGGAAATAGCCGGCATCCGGGAGCGCCCATGGCGCATTCGAACCGGACGCGAGAAGCCTCCGTCCAATTGGGCACGCGGGCCACAACGGACCGCCTCAACCCGGATGGAGTTTCACGTGTCGATCAAGACCAAGATTGCCGCAGCCGCTCTCGCTGCCCTCGCCGTCACCGGCAGCATCGCGTTCACCACCACCGCAGCCGAAGCCAAGCAGCCCGGCTGGGTCTGGGGCGTGGGCGCCGGCATCGCCACCGCCGCCGTCGTCAGCTCGGCGATCGCCGCCAGCAACGACCCCTATTACCACGGCTATCACCGCTGCGGCTGGGTCGCCCAGTACAACGCCTTCGGCCAGTATGTCGGCCGCGTTCGTACCTGCTACTGATCCGAGTATCTGAGGCCGATCTCTTACGTGGATCCTGCGTCCGACACGGGCGCCTCATCCACCCCGTGTCGTGCCCCCGACCCCGCCCGGCATCCCCCCGGGCGGGGTCATTCATTTTGGGCAGAGGGCGTTGTTGCACCACCGTCACAAAGCAATGCGAAGCATTAGCTGCAGACGAGGCGAGTCGATTGCGAATCAGTCGCAATAAGACTTGCAATGCAGGGGCTTGGAATTTAAGCCACACCTGATCGAAGACCCTCTCGCGCGGCCAAGACCTCATGACAGGGACGCTGCGAATCGTCGGGGATTGCGCGGCGGGTTAGGTAGATGCGCATTGGGGCATGCGTTTTGGCGTTGAGAGGTCACAGACACCGTTACTTGCGGACGACCGCGGCAATTGCCACCGGCGTACTGGCTCTACCGTATGCAAGCTTGGCAGCCGACCTGCCCCTGAAGGCGCGCGCGGCGGAAACCGTCTACGATTGGACCGGGTTCTATGTCGGCGGTCATTTCGGCTATGGCGACGCCGGCTTCGGACGGGGCACCAACCCGCTCCCCTTGCAGGGCTCGGGCCTGCCGCACAGCGCCACCGGCCTGACCGGCGGTTACCAGCTCGGCTACAACCGCCAGCTTGCGAACCGCGTCGTTCTCGGCATCGAAGCGGCCTCCACATTCACCAGTCCGCTCGATGTTCCCGCGCACGAGCGCGCACCGGCTCCGTTCAACACCACCATCGACTATGTCGGCACCGTGCGCGGCCGCTTAGGCTATGCTTTCGATCGCTTCATGCCCTTCGTCACCGGCGGCTTCGCCTGGGGTCACACGAAGATCAACGTCAACGACGCCGATGGCGTCACCGAACGTTCTCCGGTCGGCCACTACCAGACCGGGTGGACGGCGGGACTTGGCCTTGAATTCGCCGTCAGCGGCAACTGGACCGCGAAGGCCGAATACGACTATGTCGCGCTGTCGCGCCGGACCTACGATCTCGGCAATTTCGGCATGGCCAACGTGGACGTCGATCCGCGCATTCATCTGTTCAAGCTCGGCCTCAACCATCACTTCGGCGACACGCCCTGGATGGCGCCGGTCAACGGCAAGACGAAACTCCCGGAGTCCGCCGACTGGAACGTCCACGCCCAGACGACCGTGCTGCCGCAGGGCTACGGGCCGATCCGCTCGCCTTATGCGAGCCCGCTCAGCCTTCCCGGCAGCGGCCAGTTTCAAGCGACCTGGACGACGACAGCCTTCCTGGGGGCGCGGCTGTGGGACGGCGGCGAGTTCTATTTCAATCCGGAGCTGGCGCAGGGCTTCGGCATCAACGGCACGCTCGGTCTCGCCGGCTTCTCGAACGGCGAGGCACAGAAGGCCGGCGCGCCATTCCCGAAGATCCGTGCACAGCGCTACTATTTGAGGCAGACCTTCGGCCTCGGCGGCGAGCAGGAGGACGTGCCCGACGCCCCGAACCAACTCGCAGGCAAGCGTGACATCGATCGCGTCACGCTGATCGTCGGCCGCTTCGCGATCGGCGACTTCTTCGACGGCAATGCTTACGCCAAGGATCCGCGCGCCGACTTCATGAACTGGGCGATGTGGGCGTCGGCCGCTTACGATTTCCCCGCCGATTTGCCGGGCTACACCCGCGGCGCCGTGGTCGAGCTCAACCGCAAGGACTGGGCGGTGCGCGCCGGGCTGTTCCAGGTCCCTGATGCGCCCAACAGTGACGTGCTGGTCTTCAAGACCGGCGGCGCCGTCATCGAGTTCGAAGAGCGCCATTCGATCTTCGACCAACCCGGCAAGCTGCGGGTCGGTGCGTTCTACAACAGCGGCAATACTGCCAACTACCGCCAGGTGGTCGCGATCGCCGCTGCCAACCCTGCGCTCGACATCAACGACATCACCATCGCCAACCAGCGCGACCGTTCGAAATATGGCTACTACGTCAACCTCGAGCAGCAGCTCGTCAAGGACGTCGGGCTGTTCGCCCGCGCGAGCTGGAATGACGGGCAGAACGAGATCCTGTCCTTCACCGACATCGACCGCAGCGTATCGGGCGGCCTGTCGATCAAGGGCAGCCATTGGGGGCGGCCTGACGATACGATCGGCATCGGGGGCGCCGTCAACGGGCTTTCCGACGCGCATCGCGATTTTCTTGCTGCCGGCGGCACCGGCCTGCTGATCGGCGACGGACGGCTCAACTACAGTCCGGAACGCATCCTCGAAGCCTATTATGCCTGGAAGCTCAATCCCTGGACGACCATGACGTTCGATTACCAGTTCATCACGAACCCGGCCTACAACGCCGACCGTGGGCCGGTCTCGATCTTCTCGGGCCGCCTGCACGCCGAGTTCTGAAGATGGCCTGTCCCGGGCTGCTACGCCGGACTGTCCGTCCACCACAAGCGGCACGAGACGTTTAGCCTGAAGGACTGCGGCGAGGTTGTCTGGTCCCGCCTATGCCGCGCGGATCGCGTCCAGGAATTTTCCGACCTCGACCTTGAGACGGCTGCTCTCGCCGGACAGCGACCTTGCCGAGGCGAGCACGTTGGAGGAGGCGGATCCGGTCTGGCTCGCGCCGCGCTGCACGTCGACGATGCTGGCGGAGACCTGCTGGGTGCCGCGCGCGGCCTGCTGCACGTTGCGGGAGATCTCGCGCGTCGCCGCGCCCTGCTCCTCGACCGCCGCGGCGATCGCGGACGCAATCTCGGACATGCGGGAGATGGTGTCGCTGATCGACTTGATGGCGCCCACGGAGTCCTCGGTGGCGGCCTGGATGCCGGAGATCTGCTGGCTGATCTCGCCGGTGGCCTTGGCGGTC
>JAEYTQ010000758.1 GCA_023433965.1 Pseudomonadota bacterium
ATGTCGTCGGCGGTGCGGACGAAATTGTAATAGGCCAGGATCAGGGCGCGATGACGCGGATGAATGATCCAGGACGCGACGGGAAAATTCTCGTCGCGGTCACCCTTGCCGGATCGCAATTCGCCCGCAGAGGCCATCGAGGGCTGGTTTACAATCGTTGGACAGGAAGGGGTTTTTCGCTTTCGCGGGCTCATGCGCGCGAAGCCGCCGCGGCCCCCATATAGGGGAATACGGCCGCAAAACCAATCCTGTGTGTCGATGGCTGCCCCTCGCGGACTGCGCCCGAAAAGGCGGCCCCGGGGGCCGCCTCCATGGGCCAGCGGCCGAGTTACTGGTTGTGGTTCTTCAGGACCTGGTCGCAGGCCTGAGAGATCTTGGCCCGGTTCTCCTTGAGGCAGGCCAGGATGGTGAAATCGCCCTGGTCAATGACCGGACGGCAGAACTTCTGCACATCGCGGGTGCAGGCCTTCTGCTCGGCATCCGTGCCGCGCCCCTGCTGGGCGAGCGCTGCCGTCGAAAGGGAGGCCGACAGCAGAGTGAGAGCGACGAGAAGCTTACGCATTGTATTCCTTCATTCTGACGGCAGAATCGCACCGATCCCGGGCTGCACAGGGCGGATGGCCGGAACGGATTGTTCTGATGGCAAGTCGCCGCTTCCGTAGCGGCCTCAGGGAAGGCACAAGCACTGGCAAATGCGGCCAAATTGGCGCCGCGCCCGCCAAATCAGGTCTTCCCTGCGCCTTCCTTGGCAGATGTAAGAGATTGATACTACGTCATAATCCAGGAACCCGGCATTTTACTGCGCGCCTGTTGCAGGGCTGCATCTCTTCGCCCTGCACCTCCTGCCGGAAACCCACCGAAACACGGCAAATCGCCCCGCGCGGACATGGCGCGAGGCGATGTGGACCACCATCTCTGGCAGTCCTGCTTTGAACCTGACACAGGCTCGGAGCACTAAACTTTCGATGTGGCGAGACGTTCTCGATCGAAGCGAACGTCGTTCCAAAACGGGATATTTGCGATGACATTCTTTGGGCGATCTGGACTGGCAATCAAGGCGGCCGGCATCGGGGCTACGCTGCTCTTTTCGCTATCGGCAAGCCACGCTCAGTCGTCCGGACCGTTTGCCGGTTTCGACGGCGCCTGGACCGGAACCGGCACGGTGTCCCTGTCCGACGGCTCCACCGAGCGCATCCGCTGCAAGGCGGACTACAAGGTCGCCGGCAGCGGTCTCAATTTGAAGCAGGCGCTGAACTGCGCGTCCGACAGCTACAAGTTCAACCTCACCAGCGACGTGACCAGCCAGGGCGACCGCATCTCCGGCAACTGGAGCGAGTCCAGCCGCAACATCTTCGGCAATCTCCAGGGCACCGCCGGCGGCGGCCAGATCGACGTCTTCGTCGAGGCCAACGGCTTCGCCGCCAACCTGTCGCTGCGCACCAACGGCACCAAGCAGACGGTTCAGATCTCCTCCAAGGGCGAGATCCGCGGCGTCAACATCACGATGACGAAGGGCTGAGCCCTTCCGATCTCGAGGAACAAGCCTCCGGTTTTCGCGAACCGGGGGCTTTTTGCTGGCAACGTTGCGGACATGAAGCCAACTCGCAGACACCTCCTGACCGCGGCCGGCCTCTTCGCCGCCAGTTGCGCCTTCGCCAATGATCGGTCGTCAATTCAGCGAGGGGCAAACATGCAGCCTTCGACCGTGAAGCCGCGTCACGTGCTCTGCTTCCTCGGCAAGGACGAGGGCCTGCTGCACCCCCCCGAAGCCGTGGCCAGGACGATCGCGGATTTCAACTTCGAGATCGACCGCACCTATTCGCAGGCCAAACCCGATCCGCACATGGAGCGCTCGTTCGCTGTGTGCTGGGACCGCGTCTTTCCCAAGGCGTGGTCCGAGGCCGACGAAATGGCGGTGCTCAACCACAAGGCCGTGCTCTATGTGCTGAGCCCGCCGATGGAGCAACAGAAGACGGTCGCCTATTCAGCCGCGGCCTTGCGCATCGTCGAGGAGATGATCGAGGCCGGCGCCACCGCCGTGAAGGGCGAAAGCGCGGGCGTTGCCCATGGCCTCGCGCGGTGGCGGCAGCTGGCCCAGGCGTGCAAGGCGGCCGCGAACACGAACCAGGGCCTTGCCGTCACGGCAGCCATGGGCCGGACCTGCCGCCTCGCTTTCGCCAAGCGTCCGCTCGCCGGCGACACCTTCAACGAAAGCGTCGGCTTCCACCTCGTCGGGCTGCCGGACATCTATGTCGCGCGATCGCGCGGCAGCGACCGGAACGCGGCGAAGCTGATGGACGAGATTGCGGACGCCATGGCCGAGCGCGGCATCGAGGCGACGCTGCGCGAGCGCAAGCTCGCGCTGTCGCGCGAGCAGGACTACGCCGAGGGCGACTTCAAGTTCAATCCCTACGGGATCATCCGCATCGGAGCGTGACGGCGCCGGGCAGCGTCCGGCGCCGGCCGCTCAGATCGCCGGCTTGTCGGGGCCTTGCAGCCTGTCGTGCACGTTGATCAGCCACATCGCCGTCGGCCGCAGGATGAAGAGGTCGGCGACGAGGGCCATCACCATCGAGAAGGCGCTGAGCCAGCCGAACAGCCGCAGCGACGGCAGGTCGGAGAACACGGTGACGACGAGGCCGCAGGCCAGCACCACCGTGGTCA
>JAEYTQ010000499.1 GCA_023433965.1 Pseudomonadota bacterium
GCTTCATCCTGGTGCCGATCATGATCTATCTGCTGAGGGTGCCGACCTCCACAGTGATCGGGACCTCGATGGTGCTGACGCTGGTGACCATGCTGTTCGCGACCATGCTGCACGCGGCGACCAATCACCTGGTCGACGCCGTGCTGGCGCTGATCCTGATGATCGGCGGCGTCACCGGAGCGCAGTTCGGCGCCCGCGCCGGCCAGAAGATCCGCGGCGAGCAGCTGCGGCTGCTGCTCGGCCTGCTGATCCTCTCGGTCGGAATCCGCTTCGCGATCGAGCTGGTGATCCAGCCCTCGGACCTCTTCACCATCCGCGAGCTCGGAGTGAGCGGATGATGCGCACGCTTCTCGCCATCGGTCTCGTTTTGCTGCTCGGCACGGCCGCGCGGGCCGAGCGGCTGATCGTGTCGGTCTCCAACCACCGCGTCACGGTGACGCCGAACTATTCCGGCGAGGAGCTGGTGCTGTTCGGATCGGTCGAGAAGGACGCGGCGACGCCGGCCGACCGCACGGCCTACGATCTCGTCGTCACCGTGAAGGGCCCGCGCGCCGACATGGTGACGCGGCGCAAGGAACGCACCTTCGGCATCTGGATCAACACCGACTACCGCCAGTTCCTGCAGGTGCCGAGCTATCTGGCGCTGTTCGCCAACCGGCCTTTCGAAGCGATCACCTCGCCCGAGATCGCCCGGCGGCAGCAGATCGGGCTCAACAACGTGCTGCTGACCCAGCGGGTCAGCGGCGATTTCGCCGACGTGGTGCCGAACGATGCGTTCCGCTCGGCCTTCATTCGCCTGCGCACCCAGCGCGGCCTCTATCGCGAAGACTCAAGCGCGGTGACCTTCCTGACGCCGACGCTATTCCGGACCGGCATTCCGCTGCCGGGGGAAGTGCCGATCGGGACCTACGACGTCGAGATCAAGCTGTTCGCCAACGGGGCGTTCATCGGCAAGACCGAAACCGCGTTCGAGATCGTCAAGGTCGGCTTCGAGCAGTTCGTCGCCACCACCGCGCGCCACAACGGATTGCTGTACGGTCTCGCCACCGTGGCGATGGCGCTGATGACGGGCTGGATGGCCTCGATCGTGTTCAGGAAGGATTAGTCAGCTCACGCCGCCGCCCTCGCCGGCCGCGTCACCAGATAGATGCCGAGCGCGACCGGGATGATGCCCAGGAGATCGCGAGCCTCGACGTGCTCGCCGAGCACGAGGAACGCGAACAGCATGCCGAGCGGCGGCATCAGGAAATGATAAGCGCTGGCGGCGGTGGCGCCGCAAGCTTTCAGAAGGTGAAACCAGAGCCAATAGGCGAGAATCGAGCCGCCGAGTACGAGGAAGGCGAACGCGCCGATCAGGCTCGAGGTGACATCGATGGCGTGGACGTCGGCGAAGGTGAGCGCGATCGGCGCGAGCACGATGCCGGCGGCGAGGTTCTGCACGCCGTTGCCGATCCACAACGACCCCTTCGGCGCGAGCAGCTTGAACAGGATGGTGCCGGCGACGAGCGAGGCCAGCGAGGCCAGCGTGAAGAGAATGCCGTGCAGCGAATCGGTGCCGACCGACAGGCGGTGCCAGACCATCGCCGTCACGCCGACGACACCGAGCAACAGGCCGCTCGCCTTGCGCCAGGTCATGCCTTCGCCGAGCAGCAGCGCGGCGAGGCCTGCGGTGAACACCGGATTGGCCGACACGATCAGACCGCCGAGGCCGGCGGAGACCGATTGCAGGCCGGTGTAGCCGAGGCCGAGATAGAGCGCGTTGTTGGCGATGCCGAGCACGGCGAAGACAGCGGCATCGCGCCAGGACAATGACCAGGCCTCACCGCGGATCAGCGTCGCCCCGAGGATCAGGACGCCGGCGAGCGAGAAGCGCGCGGCGAGCAGGATCAGCGGCGGGCAATGGGTGACGCCGATCTTGCCGGCGACGAAGGCGTAGCTCCAGAGCAGGCAGAACAGGCCGATGGCGAGCGGCAGGGTGTTTAAGCGGCCGCGCGGGACCGTGATCGAGGGCGCGAGTGACATGAGGCCATTCTCGGATGTTGTGTTCCGGACCTCGATCTAGGGACGCGGCTTGTGATTTGGAAATTAAATGATTAACTTGCATCAAGTGGATTTTCGAATGGGAAGACCATGCTCGATCTCGAGCTGCTGCGCAGCTTCGTCTCGGTGGTCGAATCCGGCGGCTTCACCCGCGCCGGGGCGCGCGTCCACCGTACGCAATCGACCGTGAGCCAGCAGATCAAGCGGCTGGAGGAGGATGTCGGCCAGGTGCTGCTGCACCGCGACGGCAAGGACGTGCGCCCGACCGAGGCCGGCGAGCGGCTGTTGTCCTATGCGCGGCGGCTGCTCTCGCTCGCCGAAGAGGCGCGCGACGTGTTGCGTGAGCCCAATAGCGAAGGCGCGATCCGGCTCGGCATCCCCGAGGATTTCGCAGCCTACCGGCTGGCCAAATTGCTGGGCGCGTTCTCGCGCTCGCATCCGGGATTGCGGCTCGACGTGCGCGCCGACCAGAGCAAGCATCTCGCCCGCGACCTCGAACGCGGCGAGCTCGATCTTGCACTGTACAAGCGCGAGGCCGGCGCGAAGGACGCGATCGCGGTGTGGCCCGAGCGGGTGCACTGGGTCACCAGCAAGAACCATCCCATCGATGTCGACGTCCCCTCGGTGCCGCTGATCGGCTTTCCACTCGGCTGCATCTATCGCGCTGGCGCCATCCACGCGCTCGAAAGTGCCGGCCGCGCCTGGCACACCGCCTATACGTCATCGAGTCTCGCGGGCATCCAGGCCGCGGTCGCCGCCGGCATGGGCCTCAGCATCCTGTCCGAGATGGCGATCCAGTCCGACCACCGCGTGCTGACGGCGAAGGACGGCTTTGCGCCGATCAACAAGACCGAGGTCGCGTTGATGGCATCGCCGGATGCGAGCCCGGCAACGCTGCGGCTTGCGGATCGCCTCGCGGAGTTTTGCGATGCGGTGCAGACCAAGGCAGCTTGAAGGCGCTGGGCGTCCGCACCCTCACTTGGCCGCGGACAGGAGCTTGTCGCCGCACGCATTTGCGTAGAACTTGCCGCCACATTGGCGCTTGATCGCAGCGCAGCGCGCCGCCGGCGACGCGTTTTGCGGGAGCGTGAAGCCGCAGCTGAGGCCATCGGCGCTGCGGCCGGCTTTGCCGGCGGCAAATGCTGCGCCGGAGGCGCTGATGCAGAGGACGATCAGGGCCGCGGTGGCGATTTCGATCAGCAGTCTCATGGTCGTCTCCTCTCCGCACTGATGGCTGAATCTTTCGTAATCTAGCACCGAATCCCGGTTTCTCCGTGCTCGCCCGGGTTCCCAACTCGGCCCGTTCCTTGCATAATTTAGCGCCAGCGCAATGCACGGTCACCGGTGCCAGTTCCGGTGCAAGGGCACGACGCGATTAGTAAAAGATCGACCTAGGAAGTGACGGCTTTGCAGGATTCATCGTTCCAGCCCAGTTTTCCGGCCCCGGGGCAGCCGATCGACGAACTCGCGCTGGCCGAGATCAAGGGCGCGATCCTGGCGAAGCTGCGCCTCGCCATCGGCAAGGACGCGGGGATGGCGACCCGGCATGACTGGTACCAGGCCGCGGCGCTCGCGCTGCGCGACCGCATCGTGCACCGCTGGCTCACCGCCGAGAAGCACAGTTACGACGCGGGCCGCAAGCGCGTCTATTATCTCTCGCTCGAATTTTTGATCGGCCGTCTCTTCACCGACGCGCTCAACAACATGGGCCTGCTCAAGATCTTCGAGGTCGCGCTCGGCGATCTCGGCGTCTCGCTGCCGGAGCTGCGCAAATGCGAGCCGGACGCCGCGCTCGGCAATGGCGGCCTCGGCCGGCTCGCCGCCTGCTTCATGGAGAGCATGGCGACGCTGTCGATCCCCGCGATCGGCTACGGCATCCGCTACGATTACGGCCTGTTCCGCCAGATCATCAATCAGGGCTGGCAGCAGGAATATCCGGACGAATGGCTGAGCTTCGGCAATCCCTGGGAATTGCAGCGGCCCGAGGTGATCTACGACATCAATTTCGGCGGCGGCGTCGAGCATGTCGACGACAAGGGCCGCGACCGCGCGATCTGGCATCCCGCCGAGACGGTGCAGGCGATCGCCTATGACACGCCGATCGTCGGCTGGCGCGGCCAGCACGTCAACGCGCTGCGGCTGTGGTCGGCGCGCTCGCCCGATCCGCTCAAGCTGGATGCCTTCAACAAGGGCGACTATGTCAGCGCCAGCGCCGAGCAGTCGCGCGCGGAGGCGATCTGCAAATTCCTCTATCCGAACGACGAGAACCCGGCGGGCCGCGAGCTGCGCCTACGCCAGGAATATTTCTTCGTCTCGGCCTCGCTGCAGGACCTGGTGAAGCGGCATCTCGCCTCCGACGGCCAGCTGCGCAGCCTGGCGGGCAAGGTTGCGGTGCAGCTCAACGACACCCATCCGAGCCTTGCCGTCACCGAGCTGATGCGGATCCTCGTCGACCTGCACAATTTCCGCTGGGACGAGGCCTGGAAGATCACCGTCGCCACGCTGTCCTACACCAACCACACGCTGCTGCCGGAGGCGCTGGAGACCTGGCCGGTCGAGCTGTTCGAGCAGCTGCTGCCGCGGCACCTGGAGATCATCTACCGCATCAACGTGCAGCACCTGGCGCTCGCCGAGGCGCGCTGCCCCGGCGACATCGACTTCCGCGCCTCGGTCTCGCTGATCGACGAGAAGAGCGGGCGCCGCGTGCGCATGGGCCAGCTCGCCTTCGTCGGCTCGCACCGCATCAACGGCGTCTCGGCGATGCATTCCGACCTGATGCGCGAGACCGTGTTTCACGACCTCAACCATCTCTATCCCGGCCGCATCACCAACAAGACCAACGGCATCACCTTCCGCCGCTGGCTGATGCTGGCCAACCCGAAGCTGACCGATCTGTTGCGCGAAGCCTGCGGCGAGGCCGTGCTCGACGATCCCACCCAGCTCGCGCTGATCGAGACCCGCGCAAGCGACGTCGAATTCCAGAAGAGGTTCCGCAGCGTCAAGCTTCACAACAAGACCGCGCTGGCGCGCCTGATCGGCGAGCGGCTCGGCATCAAGGTCGACCCGACCGCCTTGTTCGACGTGCAGATCAAGCGCATCCACGAGTACAAGCGCCAGCTCCTGAACGTCATCGAGACGGTCGCGCTGTATCAGGCGATCAAGGACGATCCCAATGGCAATTGGGTGCCGCGGGTAAAGATCTTCGCCGGCAAGGCGGCGGCGAGCTACCGTTATGCGAAACTGATCATCAAGCTGATCAACGACGTCGCCGAGGTCGTCAACAACGACCCCGCGATCGCCGGCAAGCTCAAGGTCGTGTTCCTGCCCGACTACAATGTCAGCCTGGCCGAGGTGATCATTCCCGCGGCCGATCTCTCCGAGCAGATCTCCACCGCCGGCATGGAGGCCTCCGGCACCGGCAACATGAAGCTGGCGCTGAACGGCGCCATCACCATCGGCACGCTCGACGGCGCCAATATCGAGATCCGCGACCATGT
>JAEYTQ010000534.1 GCA_023433965.1 Pseudomonadota bacterium
CGCTGCTGTTCGGCAACGACTTCGCCGATCTGTTCGAGGTGCGCGGCGAGCGCCGGCCGCGGCGCGGGACCGGCACGGGCCGGCTGCTCGGGCCGACCGACGTGCTGTTCGAATATCGCGGCCTCGACGACGCCGAGCGCACCACCGGACTGCATTTCGATCCGCGTCCGACGCGGCTCTCGGTCAACGCGGCGACCTGGGAGCTCGAGCTGGAACCGCACCAGGCCAAGTCGCTGTTCGTGGCCGTGTCCTGCAACCGGCCGGTGACGGAGAAGCCGGTGCGGTTCTTCCCGGGCCTGCTGGCGCACCGCCGCGAGATGCGGCAGTCGACCATAGGCGCGGCCAGCATCGAGACTTCCAACAACATCTTCAACGAGGTGCTGTGCCAGGCCATGGCCGACCTCAACATGCTGATGACCGAGACGCCGCAGGGGCGTTATCCCTATGCCGGCATTCCCTGGTACTCGACCACGTTCGGGCGCGACGGCCTCATCACCGCGCTGCAGATGCTCTGGGTCGACCCGCGCATCGCCAAGGGCGTCCTGCGCCGGCTTGCGCATTTCCAGGCCAAGGCGGTCGACCCGCTCGCGGACGCGGCCCCCGGAAAGATCCTGCACGAGATGCGCGGCGGCGAGATGGCGGCCCTCGGCGAGGTGCCGTTCGCGCATTATTACGGCAGCGTCGATTCGACGGCGCTGTTCGTGCTGCTGGCGGGAAGCTATTTCGAGCGCACCGGCGACGAGGCCACGCTGATCGAGCTGTGGCCGGCGATCGAGGCGGGGCTGGCCTGGATCGACGGCCCTGGCGATCCGGATCAGGACGGTTTCGTCGAATACCAGCGCGCGACCGAGAAGGGTCTGGCCAACCAGGGCTGGAAGGATTCCTACGACGCGATCTTCCATGCCGACGGCCAGCTTGCCGAGGGCAATATCGCGCTCGCGGAAGTCCAGGGTTACGTCTTTGCCGCCAAGCAGCTCGCCGCGCGTTGCGCGCGGCGGCTCGGCAAGCCGGAGCGCGCGCGCCGGCTCGAGGCCGAAGCCGGCGCGCTCGCCGAGCGCTTCGAGCAGGCATTCTGGTGCGAGGAGCTCGGCACCTATGCGCTCGCGCTCGACGGCAAGAAGCGACCCTGCAAGGTCAGGACATCGAATGCCGGACAGGTGCTGTTCAGCGGCATGATCCGCGAGGACCGCGCCCGCCGTGTCGCCGCCGATCTGATGGGCCCTCATTTCTTCTCGGGCTGGGGCATCCGCACCGTTGCGCAAGGCGAGGTGCGCTACAACCCGATGTCCTATCATGACGGCTCGATCTGGCCGCACGACAACGCGCTGATCGCGCTGGGGCTGGCGCGCTACGGCCTCAAGCATTCGGTGGCGCATGTCTTCAAGGGGCTGTTCGACGCTGCGACCTACATGGATCTGCGCCGGCTGCCCGAACTGTTCTGCGGCTTCCGGCGCGAGAAGCGGCGCGGCCCGACGCTCTATCCGGTCGCTTGCGCGCCGCAGGCCTGGGCCAGCGCGACGCCGTTCACGCTGCTGGAGGCGGCGCTCGGCCTCGAATTCGATGTGGCGCGCGGCGAGATCCGCCTGCGCAATCCGCATCTGCCGGCGTTCCTGAACGAGGTGATCCTGCGCGATCTGCGCCTCGGCGAGTCCGGTGTGGATCTGCGCGTCAGCCGCCACGGCGACGATGTGGCGCTGGAGGTGTTGCGCACGCGCGGCCAGATCCAGGTCTCGATCGTGCTGGCGCGCTGACGGCGCGTCGTGAGGAGGTATCATGCGTGCGTTCGCAGCGTTGATCCTGGGCGTCGTGATCGTGGTTGTCCCGACGATTGAGCCGTCACGCGCGGCGGAGGATCAGCCCGCCGGCCAGAATGAAGCGAATGTGCCGGCCTCGGCACTGCCGCCGGTCTCGACCGTTCCGGTGACGCCCAAGGACGCCGCCCCGCCGCCCTCGGTGACCATCATAGGCGCGAGCGAGGCCCACGGCGTCCTCGGCCGCGACGTGCGCAGCGCCGCCGGCGAGGACATGGGCCGCATCGTCGACGTCATAGTCGATCGCACCGGTCATGTCCGCGCCGCGGCGATCGATTTCGGCGGCTTCCTCGGCGTCGGCAGCCGCAAGATCGTGGTGGACTGGAACGCGCTGCGCTTCGGCAAGATCGCCAGCAAGAAGGACAGCATCACGCTGGAATTGACCAAGGCGCAGGTCGCGGCCGCGCCGGAATACAAGGAAGACACGCCGATCGTCGTGCTCGGCGCGTCCGGGAGCCTTCAGCCGCTGCAAGCGATCCAGTGAGGTGCCGGGAGGGCTGATTGCCTGTGCTGTTGTCGAGCAAGCCGAAACACGCAGATCGCGGCCCCGGCGTCGAGCAGGTCGCTGCCCCGTCGGCTGCGACCATTCCGGCGCCCTCGCGCCAGAGCCTGCGCGGGCTCGACTGGTTCATCTTCTTCCTCGCCGACGTGCAGACCGGAATCGGCCCCTTCATCGCGGTCTATCTGACGACGCAGAAATGGACCCAGGTCGAGATCGGCCTTGTGCTGTCGATCGGAGGCGTCGTCGCCCTGATCGGGCAGATGCCCGGCGGGGCGATCATCGATGCCGCGAAATCGGAACGTCTCGTCGCCGCCCTCGCGATCGCGACCATCGGCGCCTGCGCGCTCGCCTATGCCGCGATGCCGGTCTTCGCGGTCGTGGTCGCCGCCGCCACGCTGCATGCGATGGCGAGCTGCGTGCTCGGCCCGGCGATTGCCGCGATCAGCCTCGGTCTGGTCGGCCCGATCGCGATCGGCGAGCGCCTCGGGCGCAACGCGCGCTTTGCCTCGCTGGGCAGCGGCATCGCGGCGGCCGTGATGGGCACCGTCGGCTATTTGCTGTCGAGCCGCGCCGTCTTCTTCGTCACCTTCCTGCTCGTCATTCCGACCCTCATCGCGCTCTCGCGCATCCGCGAGGAGGAGGTCGACATCAGGCGCTGTCACGGCGAGATGCCGGCTGAAGCCGCCGATCGCGGCGACACCAATCTCTGGCACCTGCTCCGGCAGCGCCCGCTGATCGTGTTCGCGCTTAGCGTGCTGATGCTGCAGCTGGCGAACGCCTCGATGATGCCGCTGGTGGCGAGCGCCCTGACGGCGCGCTCCGCCCAGTGGGCGACGGTGCTCGTCGCCTTCTGCATCGTCGTTCCGCAGGCGATCGTTGCGCTGCTGTCGCCGACGGTCGGGCGCAAGGCGCAAGCGTGGGGCCGGCGGCCCCTGCTCTTGATCGGATTTGGCGCCCTGACGATTCGCGGCCTGTTGTTCGCGACCGTGCGCGATCCGTATCTCCTGGTGCTCGTACAGGTGTTCGACGGCATTACCGCGGCGGTGTTCGCGGTCATGATCCCGCTGATCGTCGCCGACGTTGCCTTCGGCAGCGGGCATTTCAACCTGGCGCAGGGGATCGTCGGCACCGCGACGGGGATCGGTGCGTCTCTGAGCACGGTGCTCGGCGGCTATGTCAGCGACAAGTTCGGCAATGCGACCGCGTTCATCGGGCTGTCCGGCGTCGCCGCGACGGGACTTCTTCTGATCCTGCTGGTGATGCCGGAGACCCGGCGCAGGACATGATCGAGGCAAAAGAAAAGACCGGCCGAAGCGATTCGGCCGGCCCAAGTCACGGGGGAGAAATCGATCAAGCGTCGAGATTGTGCAGGCGCTGGCGGTTGCGCAGCACGATCTGGCGGGCGCCGGAGAAGCCGAGAATGCCCTGGGCGTGAAGCTGCGACAGCGCGCGCGACACGGTTTCGAGGGTGAGGCCGAGATAGTCGCCGATGTCGCGGCGGCACATCGGAAGCGCCATCATGCCGGCAACGGCGAGGCGGCGGTCCATTTCGAGCAGGAAAGTCGCGACACGCTCCATCGCGGTCTTGCGGCCCAGCAGCAGCATGTGGTCCTCGGCGTGACGAAGCTCGCCGGCGGTCATGGCCCAGAGCTTGCGGGCGACCTGCACATCGGTGCCGGCGGCCTTCTCGAGGCTCGCACGCTTCACGAGGCGCACGGTGGTGTCGATGATGGCTTCCGCGGCGAGGCGGTGGGTGGGGCCGGATTCGAGGCCGAACACGTCGCCGGGAAGATGGAAGGCGCCGATCTGGCGGCGGCCGTCGGAGAGAAGCTTGTAGCTGCGAACCGCGCCGGTGACGACCTGATAGACGTATTCGGCCGTCTCGTCCTCGCCATAGATCTCCTCGTCCTTGCCGTAGGAGAACTCGGTGGCGACCAGGCCGACATGGCCGGTGACCGCGCCGAACTGGTCCGTCACGGGGTGGGCAGGGGCAATCTTGCCACCGATTTGGGTGTTGATCGCCTTGGTGTTGATCGTCTGGGTCAGCATCTGCGCCATCTCCGTTGTGATGACGCTTTCCTACGCGGTATCGGGTGCTTCGAAAATTTCGCGAGATATCTTAGGGAGGGCCCCTTACGTAGAATCCCGTAGGTCAGGCGCAGCCGCGGTCCTGGATGGCGTGGCGGATGCACTTGACCAGGTTTTCGTCGAGAAGCGGCTTCAAAACCACGTCCTTGATACCCGCCGTCGCAGCCCGCGCCGAGATGTTCTCGTCGGGATAGCCGGTGATCAGGATCACTGGCGCGTCGTGGTCGGAACTGCGCAGGCGGCCGGTCAGGTCGATGCCATTGATATCAGGCATCTTGTAGTCGATGACGTAGCAGTCCGGCCCGGGCGCGGCTCCCAGATTGAGCAGCGCCGTCCCGCTCCTGAAGGTCCGCACGGCGAAGCCGTCGGTCTCCAGCAGGAACCGCAGGGATCCCAGGACGGCGGCATCATCGTCGACCACAAAGACGGTGCGTTGTGGGCAGGACGACGACCGCGGATGATGTGAGCTGACCTCAACCATGCTGTCCGATTAGCACGGCGCCGGGAAGCCGCTTTGACCTGCCTCAATCGTTGAGCATGCCGGCGCGCATCGCCAGCCGGACCAGTTCCGACAGGCTGTTGGCCTGCATCTTGGTCATCACGTTGGCACGGTAGACCTCGATGGTCCGCGGGCTGATATCGTATTCGCGGGCGATCAGTTTGTTGGAGAGGCCCGCGATCAGCCCTTCCATGACCTGGCGCTCCCGGGGGCTCAAGGACGCGACGCGGGCGGCGACGTCCTGTGCGACGGCCTCGTTCTTGGCAGCGGGCTCGGCCTGGCGGATCGCCGACTCGATCATGGCGGTGAGACGGTCGTCGTCGAACGGCTTTTCCAGGAAATCGACCGCGCCGAGCTTCATCGCCTCGACCGCCAGCGGCACGTCGCCGTGACCGGTCATGATCAGGATCGGGAACGAGCTTTGCTGCGCCTTCATCCGCTTCAACAGCTCGATCCCGTCAAGGCCGGGCATGCGCACGTCCGAGACGACGCAGCCGAAGTCGAGGCCGGGCACGGCTTCGAGAAAGGCGAGCGCGTCGTCGAACAGGGTGACGTCGAAGCCGGCGGAATCCAGCAGGAAGTTCAGCGAGTCCCGCATCGCGGCATCGTCGTCGATGACGTAGACTTTTCCCTTGGTCGTCATGAATCAGCTCTCGTCGGTTGCTGGCAGCGTGAAGCGGAATGTCGCTCCTCCGGCTGCGTTGCTCTCGGCCCACATGCGGCCCCCATGCGCCTCGATGATCGAACGGCTGATGGAAAGCCCCACGCCCATGCCGGTGTCCTTGGTGGTGAAGAAGGTCTGGAACAGGTTCGGAATGACGTCGTCCCGGAATCCCACGCCGGTGTCGGAGACCTCCACCTCGATCATGTCGTCGCCGACCCGGCTGTTGGCGACGACGAGCTCGCGCCGCTGCGACTGCGCCATGGCTTCGAGCGCGTTCCGGAACAGGTTGACCATCACCTGCTGAATCTGCACCCGGTCCGCCAGGACGAGATCGGCGTCAGGATCGAGGCTGAATCGGAGCTGCACGTTCTGCTCGCGCGCGCCGGCCAGCCCGAGCGCGCCGGCTTCCTCGATCAGCTTGGACAGGCTCTCGACCCGCTTCTCCGATTCGCCGCGGGAGACGAAGTCGCGCAGACGGCGGATGATCTGGCCGGCGCGCAAGGCCTGCT
>JAEYTQ010000560.1 GCA_023433965.1 Pseudomonadota bacterium
TCGTGATCGAATTGCCGAACGGCGTGTTCATCACGATGACGCCCTTGGCCGTGGCGGCGGGAATCTCGACGTTGTCGACCCCGATGCCGGCGCGGCCGATCACCTTCAGCTTCGTCGCCTTTTCGAGAATCTTGGCGGTCGCCTTGGTCGCGGAGCGGATCGCAAGGCCATCGTAATTGCCGATGATCTCGGCGAGCTTGTCCTTGTCCTTGCCGAGATTGGGCTGGAAGTCGACCTCGATGCCGCGGTCCTTGAAGATCTGCACGGCGGCGGGCGAGAGCGCGTCGGAAATGAGAACTTTGGGCTTGGTCATGGGGATGATCCGTGGTGCGTGCTGCATTTACGGCACGTCATCCGCGGGCAAAAGCGCGAAGCGCGTCTTCGCGCTTGAGACCCGCGGATCCATCTCTCTTGATCGATGGATGGCCGGGTCAAGCCCGGCCATGACGAGAATTGGGTTTGCTTACGCCGCCTTGGGCAGAGCGGCCTTGGTCTCGGCGAAGGCCCAGTCGATCCACTGCGTCAGCAGCTCGACGTCCTTTGCTTCCACCGTGGCGCCGCACCAGATGCGCAGGCCCGCCGGCGCATCGCGGTAATAGGCGAAGTCGTAGCCTGCGCCTTCCTTCTCGACCAGCGCGACCAGCTTCTTGGAGAAGTCGGCCTGCGCATCCTCCGAGAGCGAGGTGATCGCGGGATCGGTGAACTTCAGGCAAACCGAGGTGTTGGAGCGGATCGAAACATCCTTGGCGAGGAAGTCGATCCAGGGCGTCTTCGCCTTCCAGTCGGCCAGCACCTTGGTGTTGGCATCCGCGCGGGCGATCAGCGCCTTCAGACCGCCGATCGACTTGGCCCAGTTGAGCGCATCGAGGTAATCCTCGACGCAGAGCATCGACGGCGTGTTAATGGTCTCGCCGACGAAGATGCCTTCGTTGAGCTTGCCGCCCTTGGTCATGCGGAAGATCTTCGGCAGCGGCCAGGCGGGCTTGTAGGTCTCGAGCCGCTCCACCGCGCGAGGAGAGAGGATCAACATGCCGTGCGCGGCTTCGCCGCCGAGCGCCTTCTGCCAGGAGAAGGTGACGACGTCGAGCTTGGGCCAGTCGAGCGCTTGCGCGAACGCAGCCGAGGTGGCGTCGCAGATGGTCAGGCCTTCGCGGCTCGCGCTGATCCAGTCGGCGTTGGGCACGCGCACGCCGGAGGTGGTGCCGTTCCAGGTGAAGACGACGTCGCTCTTGGGATCGACCTTCGACAGGTCGGGGATTTCACCGTAAGCCGCGTTGAGCTTGGTGACGTCCTTGAGCTTTAATTCCTTGACGATGTCGCTGACCCAGCCTTCGCCGAAGGATTCCCAGGCGAGCGTGGTGACGGGACGCGCACCGAGCAGCGACCACAGCGCCATCTCGACCGCGCCGGTATCGGACGCCGGCACGATGCCGATGCGGTAATCGGCGGGGACCTCGAGCACTTCGCGCGTCAGATCGATCGCGAGCTTGAGCTTGGTCTTGCCGATCTTCGCGCGATGCGAGCGGCCGAGGGCTGCGTCCTTGAGATTTTGGGCGTTCCAGCCGGGGCGCTTGGCGCAGGGGCCGGAAGAGAAATGCGGCACGTTCGGCCGCGAAGCGGGCTTCGCTACGGTCATGATCTACCCTTCCAGATAGTAAGCCTCCCGTTGGGGGGAGGTGTCCCGCCGCGGCTGATACGGGAATCGGGAAGGGCAGTCAAGGAAGTTCCGAAGCCTCACGGCGGAGTGATGGTGCCTGCGGCGCTATATCTGGGGATTCGACGACGGCGAGCGCATTCAGCAAGTCCGTGGCATCGCTGATCAATTGCGCAGCCTTGCGACGGCTGCCGACCTTCAAAATGCATTTGTCATTGGCCTGCACGACGTAGTCGTTGCCGACCTTGATCATCGAATAGCTTGTCATCGAAATGTCCCGAACCGAGCGAACCCGGTGTCAGATGCCCCCGTAGCATCGTTCGTTCCTTCAGCAAGGTGAACGACGGAGCGGTAGTTTACCGGCTCTTAACATGAACGATTATGAAGCCCGATTTCGCTGATCGCGTAGCGCCATGCCGCGCTGCCTCAAAAGCGGACAGTCATGCCGACGTGGCTCGCCGTGAAGCCGAGCCGCTTGTAGAAGCGCTGCGCATCGACGCGCGTCTGATGCGTGAGCAGCTCGACGAGATTGCAGCCGCGCGCCCTCGCCTCCGTCACCGCCCATTGCACCAACTGCTCGCCGATGCCGCGGCTGCGACAATCGGAAGCAACGCGAACGTCTTCGAGCAGGCCGCGCGATCCGCCTTGCGAGCTCAGGCCCGGCAGGACCGCAAGTTGCAGGCACCCGACCACACTGCCTCCGATCTCGGCGACCACGAGCGCGAGATTCGGATCGCGCTCGACCCGCGCGAATGCCTCGTAATAGGAGGCCGGCAACGGATCCTCCACGCGCTCGCGCGCGCGGCCGAGATGATCGTCGGCGAGCATCGCCACGATCGCGGCAACGTCCTCGCGGCGCGCGGGACGAATGGAGACGGCTTCGGCGTTCATGTCGGACAACTCCGCACCTCAGCGCGCCGGCGCAAGGCCGAGAAACGCTTCGACGTCGCCGATCCAGCGGCGGACGGACGCATGGCGTCCGAGATCGAAGCCACCCTCATGGGCTACACGGGTATAGGCGAGTAGCGACACGTCGGCGAGCGAAACCCCGTCGCCCGCGAAGAAGCGGCCGGTGGAAAGATGCTGCTCCATGCGGTCGAGCGCCGCATAGCCGCGCTTGACCTTTTCAGGATCGAGCTCGGAGGCGTCCTTGCCGAGATAGACGAGGAGGAAGCGGCACACCGCGATATAGGGCTCGTGGCTGTACTGCTCCCAGAACAGCCATTCGTCCATCTTGGCCGCCGTGAAGGCGTCGCGCGGGATCAGCGCGCTGTCGCGGGCGAGATAGCGGATGATGGCGTTGGACTGGGCCAACGTGCGGCCGTCGTCGAATTCGACGGCCGGGACCTGACCGGCGCCGTTCATCTTCAGGAATTGCGGCGTGCGCGTCTCGCCTTTGCGCGTGTCGATCTCGATCCACCGATAGGGCACTGCGAGCTTGTCGCAGACCCACTTCACCTTCAAACAGTTTCCGGAATTGCTGTCGCCGTAGATCTTCATCGCTGCCGCCCCATCTGGAGCGACAGAGCATCAGGACCGAGCGAAGCTGTCAACGGCGTCGTGAGCGCGCGTCAGAATTTGTAACCGACGCCGAGGCGCGCGTTGTTCAACGTCACCGACGTGTTCATCACGGGCGAGAATTTGACGTACTCGTATTCCACGCGCGCAAACAATCCTTCCCAGATGCAGTATTCGAGGCCGAGGCCGGCGGTCCAGCCCACCGCGAAGGTATTGGTCCGGTGCTGGCCCTGTGTCCCGGACTGAGCCGGGACGGGGAGCCAAGGTCCGATCGTGGTGTTCTGGTTGCCGAAGACGTCCGTCGACGTCACATCCGTGCGCACGCTCACGTCGCTCGTCACCGTACGGTTCACATCCATCCGTCCGACGGCGGCACCAAAGAACGCGTAGGGCATGAAGGGGCCCCCGTCCCAACCGACGCGGCCACGAAGCGTGATCATGTCCTTGACCCGCGCTGTGGCCGTACCGGTGAGCGACACGGCATAATTGCGGGTGACGCCCGGCGGCCGCACCTCGCCGTCCGGGTTGACGATCACGAGGGCGTTGGAGCCCGTCGAGCCCGTCGAGAGGTTGTCGAAATAGCTGTAGGTGCCTTCGAGACTGAGAATGGCATCGTACCACTGCCAATTGCGTCCGACGAAGCCGCCGAAATTCACGCCTTGCGTGTTGGCCTTCTGCAGCAGCGACCATGTCGACGTCGGTCCCTGAAGCACGCTGTCGCGGAATATGTAGTTGGTCAGGCCGACCACGCTCTGGCCGAAATCGGATGAGTCGGTCGTGTAGCCGAAGTGACCGCCGGCGTAGAAGCCGTCCCAATTTTGCCTCGTGGTCGACAGACCTTCGGAGACGCTGCCGCGCAGGATCGGCAGATCCGGCATGTCGGCCGCTTGCGCGGCGGACACCGTCCCCAACATCGCCGCTGCCAACACCAGCCTACGCATCACCACGCTCCATCGGACTCGAACAGTTGCGATGATCATCGCCCGTTAACCTTAACCAATGGTTGCGGCGCGCGCTTTCGTCGGCGCGCGCCATGAAAAATCTGCAAAGCAAAACGGCGCGGGATGATCCCGCGCCGTTAAGAAGTCCTAACCGATCGGCGTGTGCGATCAGCCCTTGGTGACCAGCGGCGGCGGCGGCATGTAGGCCGGCGGGCTGTTGAGATCCCAGCGCACGCCGAGCTTGATGTCGTGCGAGGTGATGTCCTTGACCTTGATCGTCGAGGTGCCCGAGATGCTGCCGTCGAACGCGCGGAAGTTGCCGGGGGCGGCATCGCCGAGGTCCATGTAGCTGTAGGCCAGTTCGACCGTGAAGCCGGGATTGACCTTGTAGGCGAGACCGGCATGAGCGGCCCAGGCGAAGTTCCACTTCCCGTTGGTGTCGAAGTAGGTCACGCTGTTGGACAGCGCGCCGCCGGTGTAGCGGACGCCGTCGTCGCGGAAACCGGTGAGCTTGTTGTAGGAGCCGCCGACGCCGGCGCCGATGAACGGGGTGATGCACCACCAGGTGCCGAGATCGACATAGGCGTTGGCCATGACGACCCACTCGGACTTGCTGCCAGAGTAGTTGTTGACGTTGATGTCGCCAGGTCCGAGCAGGACGGTGTCCGAACCGTGCAAGGTGGCCTTGCCGCGATACTGGCCGGTGACGTCGCCGCGGAACCAGTTGTTGAAGCGATAGCCGACGCCGAGGCCGAACAGCGGCGAGGAGTCGAAGCCGAGGCCGGTCGTCGTGGTCGGGAACGCGGCTGCGGTCGCGCTGTCGATGCGCTTGGCGCTCTGGTTGGTCATGCCGATGTCACCGCGCAGATACCAGCCGCCGAAGTCCGCGGGCGGAGCCGGCGGCGCGTACATGGGAGGGGGCGCCGCGATCGGCATATCGGCGGCGAACGCCATCGACGAGATCAGGGATGCCGCACCCGCGGCAAGGAGAGACTTAACGCTACGCATTGGCTTCGTCCTTATGGCCGGTGAGGCAAATGCACACGCCCCACGTTCTGGAAACTCACGGGGAGACGATGCCAGCAAATGTTTAAGCGCCACTTAACCCTAATTTTTAAGGTTGATTTTTTCTCTACTCTCGCGCGTGCCAACGGCAAGCGCTGCAAAAGCGCATCGCGCCGCACGGCAATTCCTAACGATGTGTGAACGTGCGCCGCAACCAGCGAGGAAACGTTAACGCGCGTGCCGCGGCAGCTTGGGAAGGAACACCGCGAGCAGTCCGAGCGCCGGCAAATAGGCGCAGACCTGGTAGACGAACTCGATCGAGGTGTGGTCGGCGAGCTTGCCGAGCACGGCCGCGCCGAGGCCCCCGATGCCGAAGGCGACGCCAAAAAACACGCCGGAGATCATGCCGAAGCGGTGCGGCACCAGCTCCTGCGCGAACACGATGATCGACGACGTCGTCGAGGAGATGATCAGGCCGATGATCACCGACAGCACCGCGCTGGCGTAAAGGCCGGCATAAGGCAGCGCCAGCGTGAACGGCAGCGCGCCGAGGATCGAGATCCAGATCACGATCTTGCGGCCGAAGCGGTCCCCCAGGGGACCGCCGAGAAACGCACCCACGGCGTTCGCCGCAAGAAAGACGAAGAGATAGATCTGGGCCGCCTGCGTCGACACGCCGAAACGGTCGATCAGGTAGAAGATGTAATAGCTCGACAGGCTCGAGACGTAGAGCTGCTTGGAGATCAACAGCGCAACCAGCACGGCGAGCGCCATCCCGACACGGCGCGAACTCGGCCCTCCCGGCTGGGTGTGGACGGGCGCCGCCCGCTTCGTCGCGATCTGCGGAGCGTACCAGCGCCCGATGCGCCAGAGGATGAGGATCGCGAGGAAGGCGATCGAGGAGAACCAGGCGATGCTGCCTTGCCCGAACGGCACGACGATGAGCGCGGCGAGCACCGGCCCCATCGCGGTGCCGAAACTGCCGCCGAGCTGGAACACCGATTGCGCAAAGCCGTAGCGGCCGCCGGAGGCGAGCCGCGCGATGCGCGCCGATTCCGGGTGAAACACCGCCGAGCCGAGGCCGACCAGCGCGGCGGCGACCAGGATGACGATATATTGATGCGCGGCGCTGAGCAGCAGGAGACCGAAGAAGGTCGAGGCCATGCCGATCGCCAGCGAATAGGGCTGCGCCTTCTTGTCGGTGTAGTGCCCGACCACCGGCTGCAGCAGCGAGGCCGTGAACTGGAACGCCAGCGTGATCATGCCGATCTGTGCGAAGTCGAGCGCGTAGGTGTCCTTCAGGATCGGATACACCGAGGCGATCAGCGACTGCATGGTGTCGTTGAGGAAATGCGAGACGCTGATGCCGGCGAGCACGACGTAAGCCGGCACCGCCGCTTTGCCGGCGGCGGGCGTCACGTCGCTGACGACGACGGGCTCGGTCAGCGTTTCCTCTGAGACGACGACAGGCTTGTTCAAGGCAGCATCCCGGCGCGGCAGATTGCCGCGAGGTGCTGATTACGACGCACGCGACCGTGGGACCATCGTCAATCGCAAATGGCTGGGATGCGAGGGCGCTCTCGTCGCTTACCCTCCCTTGGAGGGGGAGGGTAAGAGGCCCCTACGCCGCCGCTTGGCCCAGCGCCGAGACGATGGTGTCGACGACGTCCTCGACCAGGATGCGGTCTTCGCCTTCGCCCATGACGCGGATCACCGGCTCGGTGCCGGAGGAGCGGATCAGCAGGCGGCCGTGGCCGTTGAGGCGCTTCTCGCCGTCGGAGATCGCCGATTTGAC
>JAEYTQ010000568.1 GCA_023433965.1 Pseudomonadota bacterium
CCCGCTGGATGTCGCAGCTGCAAAGATGGTGACGATGGACCCGTCGTCCTTTGACGATGTGGATACGGATGCCCTATCAGTCCCTCTTCCGGGCGATGCTCGCCGCAAACTCCTTCATCAGCTCGGCGTCCGCCGCCTCCCCCTTCGCATCTTCCGCCAGATGCTCGAACCACCTCGCAAAACCCTCGTAGATCTGGCTGGCCGGATGATCGAGTCCGAGGAAGCCGGAAATCTCCCGCATCTCCGCAACCCAGCGATAGGCCTTCGGGATCATGTCCGGTAGCGCCACTTCCAGTCGCGCCAGGATCGCGGGCTGGCTCAGCGCGAGTTCGTCGCGGAGCGCATCCGCCGCGCCCGCCTTCGTTGCCGCGATCACCATGGCCGAGCCGATCCCCGCGAGGCCCTTGACGATGCCGGCATAGGACATTTTCAACGCTGACGCCGCGCCGACCGGACCCTCGACGATCCGCACGTCGAGGCCGAGCTCCTTCAGCACCGCGACTTCGCTGGCGAACTCGCCGGACATGTAGAAGGCCGGGCTCTTGCCGCCCGGCTGGGGCGGAAAGCCGATGATGCCGGCATCGACGAACGGCGCCTGGGCCGAGCCGATGATCTCCCCGATCCGCTGCACGGTATCGACGTTGACCGCGTTGCAATCGATCACGACAGGCTTCTTCGCGCGTCGAACGATCAACGCGGCCAGCCATTCAGCCAGCGCGACGGCTTCGCCCGGCGGCACGATCGAAAGGATGATGTCGGCGTCCGCGATCGCATCGTCTTCGGCGCCGACCATGCCCGCATCCGCCGCGCGTTTGCGCGTCGCCTCGCTCCGCCCCTTCAAGGAGGTCAGCACGCGTGCGCCACGCTCGCTCAGTCGACGGGCCACGGCGCTGCCCATGGCACCGGGCGCGAGGATCGCAATGGTCTTGGACATCGTGAACTCCAGATGGCTCCGAGCAAAGCGCCCGGTCAATCGGAGACTAGCAGAGCACGGGAACGCCTGCGTGAAGGCGGCCATCCCGCGACGGAATGGCCCTACTCCGCCTTCGCAGGCTCGCGCTGGAGGGTGGAAGCATTGGCGATGCGCGCAGCATTCGCCATCCCCGCGAGCGCAGCGGCTTTCTTCGGGTCGGGCGTCGAGCCCGGCTGCACCACGCCCGCCGACATGATCAGCGTCGCAGCCTCCTCCGCGGTAAGATCGACTTCGATGATCTTGCTCTTGGGAACGTAAAAAAAGAATCCGGTCGTCGGGTTCGGCGAGCACGGCAGGAACACCGAGACATGCTCCTCCTGCCCCGGCAAGCGGCGCGCGACATCCTCGTGCGGCGATTGCGAGATCAGCACGATAGACCACATCCCCGGCGAGGGAAACTCGACCAGCCCCACTTTCCGGAAGCTCGATCCCTTGCCGGAGAAAAGCGTCTCGAACACCTGCTTGAGGCCGCGATAGATCGCCCGCACGGCCGGAATCCGGCCCAGGAACGTTTCGCCCACATCGACCAGCGTGCGGCCGATCAGATTGGCGGCGAGGAAGCCGACCAGCGTCAGCGAGAAGAATGCGACAATCAGTCCCCAGCCGGGAACCACATAGGGCAAATAAGTCTCGGGCCGATACGCCAGCGGCACGAACGGCCGCACCACGCCGTCCACCCAGGTGACGAACCACCAGACCAGATAGAGGGTGATTGCGATCGGCCCCGTCACCACGAGGCCGGTCAGGAAATAATTGCGGAAACGGCCCATCAGGCCGGTATGAGGTTCCGGGACGGGGTCAAGAGGCGCAGGCGCGTCGTCGCGGGGGGTCATGCGGGTTCCAGGTCGGTCGCAGCACACAAGCTAGGGTCTTCTAACAGATTTTGGAAGACTGCGACCGATCGATATCCCGTTTGCCTATTCCACCGTCACCGATTTCGCGAGGTTGCGCGGCTGGTCGACGTCGGTGCCCATCACGACAGCGGTGTGATAGGCGAGCAGTTGCACGGGAACGGCGTAGACCATCGGCGTGAAGGCCGCCGCCATGTCGGGCATGACGATGGTGACCAGGGACTCCACCGTCGCCTCCGCGGCGCCCTTGGCGTCCGTCATCAGGATGATGTTGCCGCCGCGCGCGGCGACCTCCTGCATGTTGGAGACCGTCTTCTCGAACACGCGGTCGTGGGGCGCGATGACGACGACCGGCATGGTCTCGTCGATCAGCGCGATCGGCCCGTGCTTGAGCTCGCCGGCGGCGTAGCCCTCGGCGTGGATGTAGGAGATCTCCTTCAGCTTCAGGGCCCCTTCGAGCGCCAAGGGAAAGCTGGTGCCGCGGCCAAGATAGAGCACGTCGCGCGACTTGGCGATGCGGTGCGCGAGCTTCTCGATCTGGGCCTCGTTGGTGAGCGCATCCGCCATCAGGCGCGGTACCTCGACCAGGCCATGGACCAGCTTGGTCTCGTCCTCGTCGGACAACTCGCTGCGCGCCTTGCCGGCCGCAATCGCAAGGCTCGCCAACACCATGAGCTGGCAGGTGAAGGCCTTGGTGGAGGCCACGCCGATCTCAGGCCCGGCGAGCGTCTGCAGCACGGTCTCGCTTTCGCGTGCGATCGTCGAGGTCGGCACGTTGACCACGGCGATCGTATGCACGCCTTCCGCCTTGGCGTAGCGCAGCGCCGCCAGCGTGTCGGCGGTCTCACCGGATTGAGAGATGAAGATGGCGAGGTCGCCCTTGCGCAAGGGAGCCTCGCGGTAGCGGAATTCCGAGGCGACGTCGACCTCGACCGGCAGGCGGGCAAAGCGCTCGAACCAGTATTTTGCGACGAAGCCGGCATAGCTCGCGGTGCCGCACGCCGTGATGTTGATGCGGCGGATGTCGCTGAAGTCGAACGGCAGCTTGACCGGCAGTAAGACCCGCTCCGTCGCCATGTCGACATAGCGCGCCAGCGTGTGGCCGACCACTTCCGGCTGCTCGTGAATCTCCTTGGCCATGAAGTGGCGGTAATTGGCCTTGTCGACCAGCGAGGTCGAGGCAGCGTGCCTGATCTTGTCGCGCTGGACGGCATTTCCGTCCTTGTCGAAGATATCGGCGCTCTTGCGGGTCAGCACGACCCAGTCGCCGTCCTCGAGATAGCTGATCGTGTCGGTGAACGGGCCGAGCGCGATGGCATCGGAACCGAGATACATCTCGCCGTCGCCATAGCCGATCGCGAGCGGCGGACCGTTGCGCGCGCCGATCATGAGGTCGTCGTCGCCGGCGAAGATGAAGCCGAGCGCGAAGGCCCCGCGCAGGCGCGCCAGAGTCAGCTTGACGGCCTCGACTGGCTTGTTGCCGCGCGCGAGCAGATCGTCGACGAGATGCAGCACGATCTCGGTGTCGGTCTCGGTGTGGAACACCGTACCCTTCGCCTCGAGTTCCTCGCGCAGCTCGCGGAAGTTCTCGATGATGCCGTTGTGGACGACGGCGACGCGTTCGGTCGCGTGCGGATGGGCGTTGTTGACGGTCGGCTTGCCGTGGGTGGCCCAGCGCGTGTGACCGATGCCCGTGGTGCCCTTGAGCGGCTCGGCCTGCAGCCGCTTCTCGAGGTTCTTCAGCTTGCCCTCGGCGCGGCGGCGCTCCAGGTGCTTGCCTTCGAGCGTGGCCACGCCCGCGGAATCATAGCCGCGATATTCGAGACGTTTGAGCGAATCCACCAATTGCTCTGCAACCGGCTCGCGCCCGAGAATGCCGACAATCCCGCACATGCGGACCACTATCCCCCAAATCGTCGAAAAATCGCCTAAACGACGCGTTCGGTTTTTAGCGAAATTCCTCGGGAACCAGTTACTCAATAATTATTGCTGATTGAGACAGCACCGGAATCACGACCCGAGCTTCGCCTGCGTCGAATTGGCCGACCTTAAACCGCGCGCGTTAACTCGTTGTCAACGGATTTGACCAACGATTCCGGTCAGGAGAACAAGGCCATGAAAGGCTCGTCCGACCGCAAAGGTCTCTCATCGATGTCCGTGCGCGCCAGCGAGACCACCGGCACGCACCTCGCGCATTGGCCCCCGCCCCAGCGCGGCAAGGAAAGCAAGCCCGTCTTCATGAAGCATCCGGAAGGCGAGCCGGTGAAGCGCGCCAAGCCGCGCGGCTGGCGACTGACCCGCGCGATCTTCTCCGAATTCGCCGACGAAGAATAGCCGGCTTACTTCTCTGGCTTCTTGCCGCCCGTCTTCAGCTCGCGATAGCGCGCAGCGCCGCCTTCCCGGATGGTCTGCTGGTTGCGCTCCAACGCCATCGCGTCGTCGGGAACATCCTTCGTGATCACCGAGCCCGAGCCGATATAGGCGCCCTTGCCGATCGTCACCGGGGCGACCAGGGAGGAATTGGTGCCGACGAAGGCGCCCTGCCCGATGACAGTCTTGTGCTTCTTGAAGCCGTCGTAGTTGCACGTGATGGTGCCGGCGCCGATGTTGGAATTGGCGCCGATTGTGGCATCGCCGATATAGGAGAGATGGTTGACCTTGACGCCGGCCTCCAGCGTCGCCGCCTTGGTCTCCACGAAATTGCCGATGCGCGCGCCGTCGCCGAGCGAGGTGCCGGGACGCAGCCGCGCATAGGGGCCGATCGAGACCTTCTTGCCGAGCGTGGTCTCGACGATGTGCGAGAACGAGTGGATCACCGCGCCGTCTGCGATCGACACGCCGGGGCCGATCACCACGAACGGCTCGATGGTGACGTCCTTGCCGAACACGGTGTCGGCGGACAGATACACCGTCTCCGGCGCGATCAGCGTCACGCCGGCCTCCATCGCCGCCTTGC
>JAEYTQ010000582.1 GCA_023433965.1 Pseudomonadota bacterium
ACAAGGCGCTGGAGGCGTCGAGCCGGCTGCACGGCCGGCGCCCGCGGGTCGGCATGATCACCGATGCCGCAGCCCTGGCCGACCTGCCCGTGACGGTGATCGACGTGACCGCTGTGAGAGGCAGCGACGCATTCGGCCACAGCACGGTGCAGACCTCGCCGGTCATGCGCGCCCTGTTCAACGGGCTGGAAGACCTCGGTCCCGAGACCATCGCGGATGCGGTCGCCGATCGTTCGGTCGTGGAGGCGAGCATCGACGCCGTCGGCGAGGCGACCGCGATCGCGCTGCGACCGCGTGATCGGCAGTGAGCCGCTGTCGCCGGCCCGGCCAATCGAGGCGGCAGCAATGGCGGCTGTCAGTCACCCCCGGGGTCCCCGACGGCGAGCGGGCTCAATGCCACAGCGCGTCGCGCCAAGGAAGTGGACTCATCCCCATGTCGAGCCGGAACTCGCCGAGATCGTCGAGGCGGCGTTCCGACAGGCTTTACCCTGCCACAGTATATCTTGAGCAAGCCCTTTCAGAACAGATTTGGCACATTGTTTCGGGCCGTGCTGTCCGGGATGTAATCGCCGGGGCGCTTCTGGCGTTTCCCGAGCTTCGGTTCATCGAACTTCAAACGCGTGTAGGGGATCGACTTCAAAAGATGGGCGATGCAGTTGATGCGCGCCGATTTCTTGTCGTTCGAATCGACGATCCACCAGGGCGCGTGTGGCGAATCGGTCGCCCGGATCATCTCGTCGTAGGCCTTGGTGTAGTCCCACCAGCGACGATAGCTCTCCAGGTCCATCGCACTCAGCTTCCACTGACGGACGGGGTCGTCGATCCGCTTGCGGAAACGCCGTTCCTGCTCTTCCTCGCTCACGTCGAGGAAGTATTTCAGCAAGATGACGCCGCTCTCGATGATTAGTCCCTCGAGATGCGGAACCACCTGCAGGAAGCGCTTGACCTGTACCTCGGTGGTGAACCCCATCACCCGCTCCACACCGGTGCGGTTGTACCAGGAGCGATCGAAGATCACGACTTCGCCGGCCGCTGGCAGCTGGGCCATGTATCGCTGGAAATACATCTGGCTCTTCTCGCGGTCACTCGGTGCCGGCAGCGCCACGACGCGAAACACACGCGGGCTCACCCGCTCGACGAGCCGCCTGATGACCCCGCCCTTGCCCGCGGCGTCGCGGCCTTCGAAGATGATGACGATCCGCGCGCCCGACGCCTGCACCCAGGATTGGAGGTGCGCGATCTCGACCTGCAGGCGGGCGATCTCCTTTTCGTACGCCTTGTTGCGTTCCTTTTTCGCCTCGGCGGGGTCGGCCCCCAGGTCGCCCGGGTGCCTGTCATTCTTGTGCTTCCTGGCCATCGTCTCCTCCTGACACGAGCGTAGCTGAACCCGGCGAGGCCATGCGCGTGAGGGACGACCGTGCCCTGAAGGCGCGCAGGGCGTCGTCGAGATCGTCGAACACCATCGTGGTGCCGATACGGTCGATCACACCCGCGCGTTCCAGCAGATCGAGAGCTTCACTGTGAACCTCGGCGAAACCGAGAGCGAGGCCGCGCGCGGCGAACTCGTCGGCAACCCCGGCGAGCATCGCGCAGGCCGTGCTGTCGATCTGAGCGACCGCGCTTGCGTCCAGCACAAACCATTCGGTGCGCGGCCGCAGCTCTGACGCGATGGTACGCAGCCGCGCTTTGACATAGTCGGTGTCGAAGAACAGCAGGTTGCCCTGGATGAGACAGAGTGCGAGGCCGGGTTCGGGTCGAGCCTCTGGCGAGCGGTGCAGCTTGTAGAAGCCGTCGCGACCGGGAATGCGTCCGAGCAGCGCATCGCGGGGATGCGCCGCCTTGTAGAGAAGGTGGACGAGTGTCGCCCCGATCGCGATGACGATCCCCTGAAGCACGCCGAGGCTGAGCGGCCCCATCAGCGCAATGATTGCGAACAGGAACTCGACGCGGCTGATGTGTCTGATCTCGCGCAGCGCCTTGACGTCGATCAGGGTGAGCGCCGCGGCCACCAGGATGGCGCCGAGTGCCGGCATCGGAAGTATCCGCAGAGCCGGTCCGAGAAAGAGTATAGCTGCGACAAGGGCTGCGGCAGCGACGATGGAGGCGACCTGGGTGCGGCCACCGACGCTCATGTTCACCGCCGTGCGCGAGTCCGACGCCGAAACCGGAAATGCGCCGAAGAAACCTGCCGCGACGTTGGCGGCGCCAAAGCCGGTCAGTTCGCGGTTGGGGTCGACCTCATAGTTGCCGAGCGCGGCGAAGCTGCGGGCCGTCACGATGCCCGAGCCGAAACTGACGAGCAGGATCGAGGCGGCGCCGAGCAGGATGGTGTCGATGGGCACGCCCGAATAGGCCGGCAGGGCGAACTGGGGCAGGCCGCTCGGAACGTCGCCGACGACGGCGATCCCGCGCGCCTCGAAGTCGAAGAGCGCCGACAGCGCGACTGCGAGCACCACGACGATGACTGGACCCGGGACCGGCAGGTTGCGGATCCGCGCTGCCTGGAGCACGACGAACATCGCCGTTCCGAGCGCGAGCGAAGGCCAGTGGATGAGATCGGCCTTGCGGACGATCTCGAGCATCGGCGCCATCAGCCCTTCGGATTCGATCTTCACCCCGGTGAGCCTCCCGATCTGGCCAACCATGATGGAGATCGCAATGCCGGCGAGAAAACCGGTCAGGATCGGGCGAGACAGGAGTGTCGCGAGCACTCCCAGCCGCAGTACGCGGGCAATGAGGCAGAATACTCCCACGACGAGTGCAAGCAGCGCGGCTGTCGCGACAC
>JAEYTQ010000594.1 GCA_023433965.1 Pseudomonadota bacterium
TCGCCGAGCGGCTCGATGAACTCGATCTTGGTGTTGGGCAGCGTCGCGAACACGGTGATGACGCCGTGCTCGGGCAGCGGCACGGCCTCCGAGATCTGGGCACCGAACGCGGTACCGTAGATCTTTGCAGCCTTGACCGCGTCCTTGGTCGCGATCGCAACGTGGTTGAGGCGGCCCAGCATGTGTCTTCTCCCGTTACACCGTCAGTACATGTACCAGACAGGGGGGCTTTTTGCCCCAATGTTCGTTGATGACGGCCCGGACCGCGCGTCGCACCGATTCAGCCAGCGCGTCGGGATCGCGGCGGCGCGGCTTCGGCAGGCCCTCGATGGTGGAGACCACGGCATCGAAGACGATGTCGTCGAACGCCTCGCCCGCCCTGTTCTTCTCGGGAATGCCGACGAGATCGACCTCGGGCTCGTCGGCGAGCTCCCCCTGCCCGGTCATGGCGATGGCGACGAAGGCGCAGCCGGAGAACGCCATGCGGCGCCGCTCGACCACGGCACGGGACTTGGAATCCTCCAGGATCGTGCCGTCCTTGTAGAGCCGGCCCGACGGCACCTCACCGACGATGCCGGGATCGCCGGGGCCGAGCTTGACGAGATCGCCGTTGCGGCAGACCAGCACGCGCGGCACGCCGGCGGCGCGGGCGAGCTTGGCGTGCTCGTTAAGATGCAGGGCCTCGCCGTGCACCGGGATCAGGAGCTGCGGCTTCACCCAGGAGATCAGGTCGCGCAATTCGTCGCGGCGGGGATGGCCGGAGACGTGGACCAGGGCGTCGCGGTCGGTGATGATCTCGACGCCTTGGAGCACCAGATTGTTGACGATCGAACTGACGGCCTTCTCGTTGCCCGGAATGGTGCGCGAGGAGAAGATGACGCTGTCGCCGCGGTTCAGCGTGATCTCGGGATGGTCGTCATTGGCGATGCGCGCCAGCGCCGCGCGCGACTCGCCCTGGCTGCCGGTGCACAGCGCCAGCACCTTGTCCTGCGGCAGGTGGCCGTAGACGTCCGGCGAGCGGAAGTTCTGCACGCCGTCGAGATAGCCGGTCTCGCGCGCGACCTGCACCACACGCTCCATGGCGCGGCCGACCACGACGACCTCGCGGTCGGCGGCTTTTGCGGCCTCGGCCACGGCCTTGATCCGGGCGACGTTGGAGGCGAAGGTCGTCACCGCGACGCGGCCCTTGGCGGATTTGACGAGGTCGATGATGGTGCGGGCCACCTCGGCTTCCGACGGCGAGCGGCCGTCGCGCACGGCATTGGTGGAATCGCCGATCAGGGCGAGCACGCCCTCCTCGCCGAGCTCGCGCAAGCGCTTCTCGTCGGTCGGCGCGCCAAGCGTCGGCGTCGGGTCGATCTTCCAGTCGCCGGTATGCAGCACGATGCCGGCCGAGGTGTGGATCGCCAGCGCATGTGCTTCGGGAATGGAGTGCGCGACGGGGATGAACTCGACGTTGAACGGGCCGATATCGACGCGGCCGCCCGACGGGATCACGGTGACCGGGATCTCGGGCGCATTGCGTTCGGCGGCGCATTTGGCCTCGAACAGCGCGGCGCTGAACTGCGTCGCGTAGATCGGGCATTTCAGCCGGGGCCAGAGATCGATGATGGCGCCGAAATGGTCCTCATGGGCGTGCGTCAGCACCAGGCCCATCAGGTTCTTGCGCTCCTTCTCCAGGAAGGAGATGTCGGGCATGATCAGGTCGATGCCCGGCAGGTGCTCCTCGTCGCCGAAGGAAACGCCGAGATCGACCGCGAGCCAGGCGCGCTGGTGGCGGTTGCCGAGGCCGTAGATCGACAGGTTCATGCCGATCTCGCCGACGCCGCCGAGCGGCGCAAACACCAGTTCGTCGGGCCTTGCCATCACGCAGCTCCCACGGAGGCGACGGGGCCGAAGAACACCTCGCCCGCGGCCACCGGCACGAGCCGGCCCTCGGCGGTGCGGACGATCAGGCAGCCGGTGTCGTCGATGGTGTCAAAAACGCCTTCCAGGGTCATCGCTCCCGTGTGGATCGCGACCCGCTCGCCGAGACCTGCGGCGCGCTCCAGCCAGAGCTTGCGGATCTCGGCAAAGCCGCTTCCATTGTCCCAGATGCCGCGGAACTCGACCCAGGCGTCGGAGAGCGCCGAGAACAGCTCCTCCACGCTGATCTGGACACCGAGCGCGGCGAGCGACACTGCGGGTGTCGGGGTGCCCTCCGGCGCGGCGACCACGTTGGTGCCGATGCCGACCACGACGGCGAGACCGCCAGCGACGGCCTCGGCCTCGAGGCCGATGCCGACCAGCTTCTTGCCGCCGGCGAGCACGTCGTTCGGCCATTTCAGGGCGTAGCGCGGGCGGCCTTCGCCGAGGCGCAGGGCAGCCTCGAGGCTCACTTTCTCCAGCGCCGCCTCTTCCGCCAGCCCGGCGGCAAAGCCGAGCGTGGCGGCGACCGCCGGGGCGACGTCCATGACTTCGAGGATGCTGGCGGCGAGATTGCCGCGCGGCGCAATCCAGGCGCGCTGGCGACGGCCGCGACCGGCGGTCTGCTCTGAAGTCACGAACCACATCGGACCGCGTTCGCCCGCCCTGGCGCGCTCGATTGCCTCGGTGTTGGTCGAACCGGTCCGTTCGAATGCCGCGAGCTTGTAGCCCGCGGACGCTGCGCGAGGACCGAGCGCGAAAGCCATCCTAGAACAACGACTTTGCCGCGGCGGAGGCGACGCTCACCACCGGACCTGCGAACAGCGCAAACAGCAGATTGAACAGGCCCGCGACCGCCAGCACCGTCCGCACCTCGATCCTGACGGGATCGACCTTCCCGGCCGGCTCGTCGAAATACATCGTCTTGACGATGGCGAGATGGTAGTAGGCGCCCACCACGCTGGTCAGCACGCCGATGACGGCGAGCGTGAACAAATTGGCCTTGATGGCGGCGACAAAGACGTACCATTTGGCGAAGAAGCCGGCGAGCGGCGGGATGCCGGCGAGCGAGAACAGCAGCATCGCGAACATGAAGGCGAGCAGCGGATTGGTCCGCGAGAGCCCTGCGAAATCGCTGATCTGCTCCACGGCCAGGCCGTTGCGCTTCATGGCGAGGATGACCGCGAACGAGCCGAGCGTCATCGCGACGTAGATCACGATGTACATCAACACGCCCTGCGCACCCTCGACCGTGCCGGAGGCGAGGCCGACCAGGGCGAAGCCCATGTGGCCGATCGAGGAATAGGCCATCAGGCGCTTGATGTTGGTCTGGCCAATCGCAGCGAAGGAGCCGAGCGCCATCGAGGCGATCGAGACGAACACCAGGATCTGCTGCCACTGCGAGACGATGCCGGGGAATGCGGTGAGCGTGACGCGGGTGAACACCGCGAGCGCAGCGACCTTCGGCGCGGACGCGAAGAAGGCGGTGACCGGGGTCGGCGCGCCTTCATACACGTCCGGCGTCCACATGTGGAACGGCACGGCCGAGACCTTGAAGCAGAGACCGACGA
>JAEYTQ010000786.1 GCA_023433965.1 Pseudomonadota bacterium
GTCCTATATCGACGTGGGCGAAGACAGAGGCCGCCCGCCGCTGGTGTGCGTTCACGGATCGCTGAACGACTTTCGCGTCTGGGGCTGCGTGCTCGGGCCTTTGACGCAACGACACAGGGTGATTGCCGTCAGCCTGCGGCACTTCTTCCCCGAGCGATGGGACGGCCTTGGTGACACCTATTCGATCGCCCAGCACGTCCAGGACATCATCGCGTTCATCGAGACGCTCGACCTCGGGCCGATCGACCTGATGGGCCATTCCCGCGGCGGACACGTCTGCTTTCGCGTCGCGCAAGCGCGTCCCGATCTGCTGCGCCGGCTGATCCTGGCCGAGCCGGGCGGTGAGCTCGATGCCAGCCTCGATCCTGACTACGTCGGCGGGCCCTCGCCGCTCCTGGCGCATTTCACGGCTTCCGCCGAGAAGATCGCGGCCGGCGATATCGATGGCGGTCTTGCCGTCTTCGTCGATACGCTGGAGGGCGCCGGGACCTGGCCACGGCTGCCGGCGATGGTGAAGCAGAGTCTGCGCGACAACGCGATGACGCTGATCGGCCAGGTCCGCGACAGCCGGCCGCCCTTCTCGAAGGCGGATGCGGAGGCGATCAGGATGCCGACGCTGTTCATCCTGGGGGCGCGGACCAAGGGGCTGCTGCCGAAGGTGCTGCATGCGCTGGCCGCGCACGTGCCTTATTCGAAGACCGCGATCATCCCGAATACGACGCATCCGATGTTCGAGCAGGCGCCGCAGAAATTCTCGGAAGTGGTTCTCGACTTTCTGGCGAGCTGAACATGCAGAACCTCCGCGTCAACGGTTACGACATGGCCTATCTGGAAGTGGGAGACGGCCATCCGCTGGTCTGCGTGCACGGCACGCTCGGCGATTTCCGCACCTGGTATCCGGTGCTCGGCCCGCTGTCGAAGAACCATCGCGTGATTGCGGTCAGCCTGCGGCATTTCTTTCCCGAGCATTGGGACGCGGCCGGCGACGACTACAAGATGGCGCAGCACGTCTCGGACTTGATCGCCTTTCTCGAACAGGTCCAGGCCGGTCCGGTCGACCTCATGGGCCATTCGCGCGGCGGGCACGTCGCGTTCCGCGTCGCGCAGGACCGGCCTGATCTGCTGCGCAAGCTGGTGCTGGTCGAGCCGGGCGGCGATCTCGATGCCAGCCTGCCGCGGCCGGAGGGGACGCCCGCGCACCCGTCGCTCGCTGCGCGCACGGTGCGCGCGGTCGAGATGATCCGCGCCGGCGACATCGAGGGCGCGGTGCAGCATTTCTACGAGGGCATCGAGGGCGACGGCTCCTGGCGGCGGGTGCCGGCCGCCGCCAAGCAGCAGCTGCGCGACAACGCGCTCACCTTCGTCGGTCAGATCAACGAGCAGCGCCGGCCCTATACGCTCAGCGATGCGACGTCGATCAGCACACCGACCTTGCTGATTGGCGGCGACGCCACCACCGGCAGCCTGTCGGTGATCTGGCGCGTGCTCGCCGCGCACATTGCGGGTGCGCGGACGGCCGTGATTCCGAACGCCGGCCACTGGATGTTCGAGCAAGCCCCGCTTGAGTTCGGTGAGGTGGTGAGCAGGTTCCTGACGGAATAGGCGTTCTCACGACCTTCGGTTCTCGAAAACAACCCCATGCACAGTAGAAGGCGCTCGCAATAGCTTAGGCCGGCAAAGGCGGATTCTGCTGCGGTTTCATGACACCTCTTGACCCTCCTGCCACCTTCCCATAAGCTCGAATACGGAATTCCGTATTCCTTTTAACCTATGGAGCTGCCGGCGTGATCCCTCTCGACCCGCTCCCGAACCTGATCGACCAGGTCTATGCGCGGATTCTGGAGGCGATCTCCGATCGCACGCTCGAGCCCGGTCGGCGCATCCGGCAGAACGAGCTGGCCGACAAGCTCGGGGTGTCGCGCCAGCCGGTGTCGCACGCGCTGCATCTGCTGCACCGGCAGGGCCTCGTCGCCGAGAGCGGCAAACGCGGCTTCGAGGTCACCCAGCTTGATCCCTCCCGCATCCGCCAGCTCTACGAGGTGCGCGGCGCCATCGATGCGCTGGCGGCGCGGCTCGCCGCCGAACGCGTGGGAGCTGATGCGGCAGGGCGCGCGCGGCTCGAGGCGACGCTCGCCGCCGGCCGCCGCATCGACGACGCGACGACGCTGGCCGAGCTCATCACGCTCGATATCGATTTTCACCGCGCGATCTATCAACTCGCCGGCAATCCCGTGATCGAGGAAACCATTGCGCCGCAATGGCCGCATATGCGCCGCTCGATGGCGACGGTGCTGTCGGAGCTCGACTATCGCGGCAGCGCCTGGGCCGAGCATGCCGGCATCGCAGCAAATATTCTCGCTGGCGACGCGAAAGCGGCCGAACGCGCCGCGCTGGCGCATGCACAGACGGCAGGACGGATGACGGAGGAGAGATTGCGGGCGACGGAAGAGGCGGCTGCGTAGCGGCAAGACACGCCGTCATTCCTGGGCACGCGAAGCGTGAACTTTGGTGCGCACTTGCGCACCAGAGAATCCATCGGACGGCAAGCGCTGAGGAAAGATGGATTCCGGGCTCGTGCTTCGCACGCCCCGGAATGACGAGAAAAACAAAACCAAGGAGGACGACCCATGAAACTGTCTCAGGAGCAATTGGAGTTCTTCCACCGCGAGGGCTGGCTGTTCCTGCCCGAGCTGTTCGCCCAGGAGGAGGTCGACCTGCTCGCGCGCGAGGCGGTCGGCATCTACGATACCAACCGGCCCGAGGTCTGGCGCGAGAAGAGCGGCGCGCCGCGCACCGCCTTTGCCGCGCATCTCTACAACGAGGCGTTCGGCATTCTCGGCGCGCATCCGCGCATGATCGAGCCGGTCGAGCAGGTGTTCGGCGAGCCCGTCTACATGCACCAGTTCAAGATCAACGCGAAATCCGCCTTCACCGGCGACGTCTGGCAGTGGCACCAGGATTACGGCACCTGGAAGCGCGACGACGGCATGCCGGAGCCGCGGGCGATGAACATCGCGATCTTCCTCGACGAGGTGATGCCGATCAACGGTCCCCTGATGCTGGTGCCGCGCAGCCAGAACGCCGGAGATCTCGAGGCCTCGCACGACCTCGCCACCACATCCTACCCGCTGTGGACGCTGGACGAGGACACCGTGACGCGCCTCGTCGAGCAGGGCGGCATCGTGGCGCCCACGGGCAAGCCCGGCGGCATGCTGATGTTCCACGGCAATCTCGTGCACGGATCAAGCGGCAACATCACGCCCTATCCGCGCAAGATCGTGTACCTGACGCTGAACGCGGTCTCGAACTACATCCGCAGGCCCACGCGGCCGGACTACATCGCGCATCGCGACTTCACGCCGATCAAGCCGGTGGACGACGACGCGCTGCTGCGGCTTGCCCGTGCACCACGGCAGGCGGCGGAGTAGCAGGCCTCGTGCCCCGGACGCTGCGCAGCGTCCCTTCGACGATGCGCTGCAGAGCCGGGGTCCAGGCGCGACGGATAGTTTTTCTCTGGGTCCCGGCTTTGCGGCGCAGCGCTACGCGCTGCACCTTGTCCGGGACACTATAATACACTGGACATTCCCCCATGAACCTCTTCCGCCTCCTCCAGGCCCGCGCATCCGCCGGCAAGCCGGTCCGTGTCGCATTGATCGGTGCGGGCAAATTCGGCTCGATGTTTCTGGCACAGGTGCCGCACACGCCGGGGCTGGAGGTTCCTGTCATCGTCGACATCGATCGCGACCGTGCGCGTGAGGCGTGCCGCACAGTGGGGTGGGACCCGGAGCGCATTGCCGCGACTGTTTTCACCGAGGACGGTGCACGCGCTATTGCCGGCGGCGCAATCGACGTGGTGGTGGAGGCGACCGGCAATCCTGCCGTCGGCATCAGGCATGCGCGCGCTGCGATCGCGGCCGGCAAGCATATCGTGATGGTCAACGTCGAGGCCGACGTGCTGGCAGGCCCCCTGCTCGCGCAGGAAGCGCGAAAGGCAGGCGTGGTCTATTCGCTTGCCTATGGCGACCAGCCGGCGTTGACCGCCGAGATGATCGACTGGGCGCGCGCCACCGGATTTCGTGTCGTCGCCGCCGGCAAGGGCACGAAATATCTACCGGCCTATCACGATGTGACGCCTGATGGCGTCTGGCAGCACTACGGCCTCACCGCGGGCGAGGCTCAGTCGGCGGGCATGAATCCGCAGATGTTCAACTCCTTCCTCGACGGCACCAAATCGGCGATCGAGATGGCCGCGATCGCCAACGCCTGCGGGCTCGACGTGCCCGCGGACGGATTGCTGTTTCCCCCCTGCGGCGTCGACGACCTCCCGCACATCCTGCGGCCGCGCTCGCATGGGGGCGTGCTGGAGCGGTCGGGCTTGGTGGAGGTGGTGTCCTCGCTCGAACGCGACGGCCGGCCGGTGTTTCGCGACCTGCGCTGGGGCGTCTATGTGGTGCTGGAGGCGCCCAACGAATATGCCGCCGATTGCTTCAGGCAATACGGCCTCAAGACCGACGGGAGCGGACGCTACGCGGC